>JASGDR010000108.1:0-12757 GCA_047607095.1 Caulobacter sp. | reverse complement strand
GGCCGGCACGTCCAGGCCGTGGCCCCAGTTGATCAGGCGGCTGGTGGCGGCCACCGAGCTGCCGGCTTCCTTGAACGACGGGTTCAGGGTCTCGCCCGCCGAGCCGCCGGCGCGGCCGGTGCGCGAGGTGAAGAACGAGTACTTGCGGCGGGTGCCGCCGAACTTGACGGTCAGATTGTCGTCGGCGTCGTAGGTGAAGTCGAAGCGGGTGCCGTCGTAGCGGTTGTCGGTCAGCGAGCGATAGATCCGCAGCGACGAATAGCCCTTCACGAAGTCCCAGTTGGCGGGGTTCGTGGCGTCGAAGCCGAAGTTGACCAGCGGCATCGAGCCGCCGACGCGTTCGTCATAGACGAAGTAGTCGTTGCCGGCCGTGCCGTTGCCGGAGTCGAGCTTGAGGTAGTCGGCCAGCAGGCCGGTGCCCTTGTTGTACGAGCGCGACTTGCCCCACAGGGCGGTCATGCGGAAGTTGTCGGTGAACTCGTGCTCTAGGGTCAGCGACCCCTGCTGGAAGAAGGTCGTGTAGTACTGCTGGTCGGCGGCCGAGCGCATGTCGACGCTGCCCAGCTTCAGGTAGCTGGCGTTGGCGCCGGTCTCGCTGAGGGCGGCGTCGATCAGCTTGACGCTGGGACGGCCGATGAACAGGTCGCGCATGGCCAGGCCGTCGGCGCTGGCGATGTAACCCGGCGACAGCGGGTTGTTGTAGTACTCGTACGGATCCAGGTTGTTGGGGTTGTAGCTGTAGGTGTAGCCGGTCACAGGCGTCGCGCCGTACAGCGACTGGCCGCAGTCCAGAGGCTGGCTGACCAGGGTGCCGTTGCTGCCGTCGCTGCCGGCGCTGTAGTTGCAGCCGTTGTAGAGGGCGCGCTTGGTGGCGGCCGCGGTCGAGGCCCCGGCGGTGTTGTAGTTGGCCGTGGTGTTGTTGCGGTTCAGGCCGACGGCGCTGATCTGATAGTTGGTCGAGCTGTTGAAGAACCGCGAATAGACCCCGTCGAAGGTGATCTTGGTGCGGTCGGTCGGCTTCCACTGCAGCGAGCCCGTCAGGCCCAGGCGTTCCTGTTCCAGTTCCTGCTGGTTGATGGTCGGCAGGGCCGGGATGCGGACCAGCGAGCCCGGGGCGGTCGTGGTGGTCACGCCGCCGGCGCGGGTCAGCTGGGCGCCGATCGGGTTGTTGATCAGGGCGTAGGCCGTCGGGTCCGAACCGCGCAGGGCGTTGCAGAGCGCGGTGTTGGTGACGTTGACGCCGGGCACGACGCCGTTGTTGCACGAGGTGCCGGTCGGGGCCGCGAAGCCCTGGCGCTGCAGGATCGAGGTGCCGTTGGTGCTCAGCGAGGTGCCGGCGAAGGTGGCGCCGCGATAGGTGTAGTCCGACTGGCCGGCCTGGCGGCCGTAGCTGTCGATGGTGCTGTCACGCTCGTTGTAGGCCACCGAGAACAGGGCGCCGAACTGGCCCCAGTTGGTGTCCCATTTGTCCGAGACCAGGCCCGCGATGCGCGGGTTGTGGTGCTTGCCGGCCTCGTAATAGGCGTCCTGCGCCGAGATGGCGAGGCGACGGCCTTTGAAGTCGAGCGGCCGGCCGGTCTGCAGGTCGACCGTGGCGCCCAGCGAGCCCTCGTCGGTCTCGGCCGAGGCGGTTTTCTGCACCTTCAGCGAGTTGAACAGTTCCGAGGCGAAGACGCTGAAGTCGAAGCCGCGGGTGCGGTTGCCGCTGGTGCCCGAGTCGTTCGAGCCGGCGGTCGACAGGGCTTCCAGGCCGTTCAGGCGCACGCGGGTGAAGTCGGGGCCCAGGCCGCGGACGGTGATGGTGCGGCCTTCGCCGTTGTCGCGGTCGATCGACACGCCCGGCAGGCGCTGCAGCGACTCGGCCAGGTTGGCGTCGGGGAAGTCGGCGATGTCCTCGGCGTTGATGGCGTCGACCATCACGTTGGAGTTGCGCTTGACGCTGAGGGCGCTCTGCAGCGCGGCGCGATAGCCGGTGACGACCACCTCCTCGACGGCGGTCTCTTCGGCCTGGGCCGGCGCGGGGGTGGTTTGGGCGAAGGCGGCGCCGGCGATCAGCAGGCTGCCGGCGATGGTCAGAGCGCCGAGCGACGCGCGGTCGCACAGCAAGCGGGCGCGGCTCCGCCGCGGGGTGACTTGCAACATATTCCCTCCCAGTTCTTCCCGACGGGCAGGCTCATTGAGCGGCCTGGCCCGTGACACGTTTCTTGTTGGTAACGCTAACCGCTACCGGTGTCATTAAAATAGCTACCGGTGTCATTAAGGCGAAACATGGCGTCGGGATCAAATCGAAATCGATCCGCCGATGTCGATAACGGCAAATATGCGGCTGGGCGTAGCTTCAGAGCAACAAACCGGTGTTTTGCGAACGGCGGGGAAATGACGTCTCCGGGGCCGTTCGTCGGCGCCGGGCGCGCATGCGAAAAGAGCCGGGCGAAGGCTCGCCCGGCTCTTTCAACGGTCTTGGTCGTGGCGGGAGGGGCTTCAGCCGGCCGGCGTCAGCCAGGCCTCCAGGTCCTTCAGGGCCCGCAGGCTCATCAGCCGCTTCTTGGCGCGGCCGCGTTCCTTCAGCGGGATCTTCTTGCCGTCCTCGTCGACCTTGGGGGCCTCGAGCAGCGGCAGCAGGCCGTAGTTGATGTTCATCGGCTGGAAGCTGCCGCCGTGGCCGTCCAGGTGGCCGCCGGTGATGTGCTCGACCAGCGCGCCCAGCGCCGTCGTCGGGGGCGGGGCTTCCAGGGTCTGGCCCTTGCGCTCGGCGGCGGCCAGGCGGCCGGCCAGCAGGCCGATGGCGGCGCTCTCGACATAGCCCTCGACGCCGGTCACCTGGCCGGCGAAGCGCATGCGCGGCGCCGCCTTCAGGCGCAGGCCCTTGTCGAGCAGCTTGGGCGAGTTGATGAAGGTGTTGCGGTGCAGGCCGCCCAGGCGGGCGAACTGGGCGTTCTCCAGCCCCGGGATCATGCGGAAGGTCTCGGCCTGGACGCCGTGCTTCAGCTTGGTCTGGAAGCCGACCATGTTCCACAGCGTGCCCAGGGCGTTGTCCTGGCGCAGCTGGACGATGGCGTAGGACTTCACGGTCGGGTCGCGCGGGTTGGTCAGGCCCACCGGCTTCATCGGGCCGTGGCGCAGGGTCTCGCGGCCGCGCTCGGCCATCACCTCGATCGGCAGGCAGCCGTCGAAATAGGGGACGTTCTCCCACTCCTTGAACTCGGCCTTGGGGCCTTCGAGCAGGGCGTCGATGAAGGCCTCGTACTGCTCCTTGTTCATCGGGCAGTTGATGTAGGCGGCCGCGTCGCCGCCGGGGCCTTCCTTGTCGTAGCGCGACTGGCGCCAGGCCTTCTCCATGTCGATCGACTCGAGATGGATGATCGGCGCGATGGCGTCGAAGAAGCTGAGCTGGCCTTCGCCCGACAGGTCGAGCACCGCCTGGGCCAGGGCCGGCGAGGTCAGCGGGCCGGTGGCGACGATGACGCTGTCCCACGCTTCCGGCGGCAGGCCGGCGATCTCCTCGCGGACGATGGTGACCAGCGGATGGGCTTCCAGGCGGCGGGTGACTTCTTCCGAAAAGCCGTCGCGATCGACCGCCAGGGCGCCGCCGGCCGGCACCTGGTGCTGGTCGGCCGCCGACATGATGATCGAGTCGCAGCGCCGCATCTCGGCGTGCAGCAGGCCCACGGCGTTGAACTGCCAGTCGTCCGAGCGGAACGAGTTGGAGCACACCATCTCGGCCAGGCCGTCGGTCTGGTGGGCGTCGGTGGTGACTTGGCCGGTCGCGTCGTCCTTGCGCATCTCGTGCAGGATGACGGGAACGCCGGCCTGGGCGATTTGCCAGGCGGCCTCGGAACCGGCGAGGCCGCCGCCGATCACGTGAATGGGGGAGGTGGTCATGGCGCCCTCATACCTCCGCCCTCGCCAAGACGGAACCGCCGTGTAAGCTCCACTTTCGAGAGTGCGTCCGTATCCGGGGGATTTGGAGTGGCGAAGGCTTATTCGGTCGTGTCTTCGGCGATGTCGGGATGGGGCCTGCTGCGGCGCGAGCCCGTCAACGTCCTGGTCTGGGGCGTGTTGCTGCTGGTGGTGATATACGGGCCGCTGGCGGCGATGATGGCGCCGTTCATGATCGATTTCGTCCGCCTGGCGGGAGAGACCGGCGCCGCCTCGCTCGGCGAAGAAGCCGCCGCCGGAATGGCGTCGCGGATGTTCCTGACGAACATCCTGTCGCTGGTGCTGCAATGGCTGGCCCAGTCGGTGATCGCCTGCGCCGTCTTCCGCGCCGTGCTGGAGCCGGAGGCCCGGTCGAAGTTCCGCCTGCGGCTGGGCGCGCAGGAGGCCTGGGTGGCCCTGGTCGTGGCCATCGTGTTCGTCGGCGTCTACGTCGCCAGCTTCGTGCTGGGCCTCGGCGTCGCGGTGGTCGCGATCGGCTTCTACTTCGTGGGCGGCGAGCCGGGCGCGGTGCTCGGCGCCGTGCTGGGCGGACTGGCGGGCCTCGGGGCGCTGGCCTGGGTCTGTCTGCGCCTGTCGATGGCCGCGCCGATGAGCTTCGCCGAGCGCGAGCTGCGCCTGTTCGAGTCCTGGAAGCTCACCAAGGGGTACGCCCCGCGCCTGCTGGGCATGGGCCTGCTGACCCTGCTGACGGTCTTCCTGGCCGAGCTGGCGGTCCTGGCGCTGATCCTGGGCCCCATCTTCCTCCTGCTCACGGGCGGCGATCCGGCGGCCCTGCGAAGCGTCACGCCCGACATGGTCCGGCCGTACATTCCGGCCTTCCTCGTGATCGCCTTCCCGCTGTCGGCGCTGCTGAGCTCGGCGATGCTGACGATCTCGGTCGCGCCCTGGGCCGTCGCCTACAAGGCCATCGGCGGCGCGACGGACACGCCGGCGTAAAATCCGCGCCACGCCGGGGCGACTCGTCGTCTGATGGCGCGGCGCGGGCTAGACTGCCGGCGGCTTTGGGATCGGGAAGTAGAATGGACGAGGCATCGATCGCGATCGGCGCGGCGGCGCGGGCCTGGACGGCCGCCCGTGTCCACGTCTACAGACACGGCCCGAGCTTGGCCGTCGCCGAGCGGACGGAAGCCTGACCATGACCGTTCTGTCGCCCATCGCCGCCGCCATCGAAGGGCCGCGCACCATGCGCCGCCACCCCGCCTCGCTGCTGGCCTGGGGCGGTTTCTACTGGGCCGCGCTGATGTTGCTGTGGGCCCTGCTGTACGTCGCCTTCGGGGAAGAGGTCCGTCGCGACCTGGCCCAGACCCGGTTCACCGCCGATCCCAAGGAAGTGCTCGACCTGATCGCGCACCTGGGCGGGGCCATGGCGCTGCTGATCCTGCTGGCCGCGGCCATCTGCGCGGTGCTGGCCGGGGCGATCCTGCGCTCGGTGCTGCATCCCGAGCAGAGCCGGGCGGCCTATCTGCGCCTGGGCGCCGACGAGGTCCGCCTGTTCGTCGTGGCCCTGATCACCTGGGCCGCGGCGCTGTTCGTCGCCGCCATCCCGAGCGGCCTGCTGACGCTGCTGACGGCCACCGTGGCCGGCGCGGGCGCCAACGGCCTTGCCGCCTGGATCGCCTTCCTCGGCGGGCTGGGGGTCATCGGCCTGTCGATGTGGGTGGGCGTGCGCCTGTCGCTGCTGTCGCCGCAGACCTTCGCCGAGGGCAAGATCAACCTGCGCGAGGCCTGGGTGCTGACCCACGGCCACTTCTGGGGCCTGCTGGGCATGTTCGTGCTGAACCTGTTCATGGCCGTGGTGCTGACCCCGATCGCCTTCTCGGTGGTCGGCGGCGTGCTCACCGCGGTGATCTCGCTGGTCGGCGGCGGCTCCAAGCTGTTCGTGCTGCTGGGCCTGCTGGCCAACGTGCTGATCGCGCCGCTGATGTTCACCGTCCAGACCGTGATCCTGACCGCCGGTCCGGCCCGCGCCTATCGCCAGCTGCACCCCGATATTTGAGACCGGGGCTCTGTCCCTGGCGAACGAAGCTTGTTACGCGTTTTCGCCTGCGACACAGCGCACAGGGCGAGCACGACCACGATGAAGACCTTCTCGGCGACGGACGCGGCGATCTCCGGCTTCCGTCTCGTTAGCGAGCATCCCAAGGCCGTGGGCGCCTGGGTGATCGTCTCGACGATCGTCTCGGCGATCGTGGCCGTGATCACCATCGGCCTGTTCGGTTCCGATCTCGAAGCGTTCGCGGCGCTGAGCCAGAACAGTTCGGCCGATCCGACCGAAACCCTGCAGGCCATGTCGAAGATGGGCTGGTTCTTCCTGTTCTCGCTGGTCTACAGCCTGGTCTTCTATTCGGTGCTGCTGACGGCCATCTACCGCGTCGTGCTGCGGCCGCAGGATTCCAAGCAGGTCTATCTGCGCCTGGGGGCCGACGAGCTGCGCCAGATCGGCGTCTCGATCCTGCTGGTGGTGCTGCTGCTCGCCATCTATTTCGGGCTGGCCGTGGTGCTGGGTCTGACGGTCGCGATCGTGGCGGTCGCCGCCAAGCCCGCGGCGGCGCTGATGGGGATCGTCATGCTCTGCGGCGGCGTCTGCACGCTGATCTATGTCGCCACGCGCCTGTCCCTGGCCAACGTGCTGACCTTTGCGACGGGCAAGATCGACATCTTCGGCTCCTGGCGCCTGACCAAGGGCCGGTTCTGGCCGATGTTCGGCGCCTATTTCGTGGCGACCGTCCTGTTCTTCGTCGTCTATGTCCTGCTGGCGCTGTTCGTGACCCTGCTGGGGGGCGCGCTGAGCGGCTTCGACCTGGAAAGCCTGGGCCAGCTGATGCAGACCCAGACTACGACGCTGGACGCCCTGCTGACGCCGATCGGCGTGCTCAGCCTGGCGGTCGGCGGCCTGATGGCGGTGCTGACCAGCGTGACGATCTACACCCCGTCGGCGGCCATCTATCGCGAGATCGCCACCCTCGACGCCGAGGCCCCGGCGCCGGCCGCGCCCAGCGGTCCGTTCGACGTCTGATCGATCCGCGACGGCGGTCATGAAAAAGGGCGGCGGGATCACCCGCCGCCCTTCGTCTTTTCAGGCCTTCGAAGATCAGGCCCGCTTGGTCTTCTTCAGCTCGCCCACCCGCGCCAGGCGGCGCTCCTCGTGGCGGTCGAGCAGTTCCTTCAGGTACTTGCCGGTCCAGCTGGCCTCGACCTTGGCCACGTCCTGGGGCGAGCCCACGGCGACGATCTGGCCGCCGCCGTCGCCGCCTTCCGGACCGAAGTCCAGCAGCCAGTCGGCGGTCTTCACGACGTCGAGGTTATGCTCGATGACGACCACGGTGTTGCCCTGGTCGACCAGCTCGTGCAGCACCTCCAGCAGCTTCTTGGTGTCCTCGAAGTGAAGGCCGGTGGTCGGCTCGTCGAGGATGTAGAGCGTGCGGCCGGTGGCCCGGCGCGACAGCTCCTTGGACAGCTTCACCCGCTGGGCCTCGCCGCCCGACAGGGTCGTCGCCTGCTGACCCACCTTGATGTAGCTGAGGCCCACGCGCTTGAGGGTCTCCATCTTGTCGCGGATCGGCGGCACGGCCTTGAAGAAGTCGGCGGCCTCTTCCACCGTCATGTCCAGGACGTCGGCGATGGTCTTGCCCTTGAACAGCACGTCCAGGGTCTCGCGGTTGTAGCGCTTGCCCTTGCAGATATCGCAGGTGACGTAGACGTCGGGCAGGAAGTGCATCTCGATCTTGATGACGCCGTCGCCCTGGCAGGCCTCGCAGCGGCCGCCCTTGACGTTGAAGCTGAACCGGCCGGGACCGTAGCCGCGCGCCTTGCTTTCCGGCAGCTGGGCGAACCAGTCGCGGATCGGGCCGAAGGCGCCGGTATAGGTGGCCGGGTTCGAGCGCGGTGTGCGGCCGATCGGGCTCTGGTCGATGTCGATGACCTTGTCGAAGTTCTCCAGGCCCTCGATCCGCTCGTGCGCCGCCGGGGCGTCGCTGGCGTTGTTCAGGCGGCGCGCGGCGGCCTTGTAGAGGGTCTCGATCGTGAAGGTCGACTTGCCGCCGCCGCTGACGCCGGTGATGCAGGTGAAGGCGCCGACGGGGATCTCGCCGGTGACGTCCTTCAGATTGTTGCCCTTGGCGCCGATGACCTTGAGCATCTTCTTCTTGTTGATCGGGCGGCGCTCTTCCGGCACCGCGATCTCGCGCGCGCCGGTCAGGTACTGGCCGGTGACGCTGGCCGGATTGTCCATGATCGCTTGCGGCGTGCCCTCGGCGACGATCTCGCCGCCGTGGACGCCGGCGGCGGGGCCCATGTCGATCACGTAGTCGGCGGTGAGGATGGCCTCCTCGTCGTGCTCGACCACCAGCACCGAGTTGCCGAGGTCGCGCAGGCCCTGCAGCGATTGCAGCAGGCGAGTGTTGTCGCGCTGGTGCAGGCCGATCGACGGCTCGTCGAGCACGTAGAGCACGCCCGTCAGGCCGCTGCCGATCTGGCTGGCCAGGCGGATGCGCTGGCTCTCGCCGCCCGACAGCGTGCCCGAGCCGCGCGACAGGTTGAGGTAGTCCAGGCCGACGTCGACCAGGAACCGCAGGCGGTCGTTGATCTCCTTCAGGATCCGCCGGGCGATCTCCAGCTGCTTGTCGGTCAGGTGGCCTTCCAGGGCGCTGAACCAGTCGCGGGCCGGGCGGATGGCCAGGTTCGAGACGGCGGCGATGTCGAGGCCGTGCACCTTCACGGCCAGGGCCTCGGGCTTCAGGCGCTTGCCGCCGCAGGCCTCGCACGGGGTGTCGGACTGGTAGCGGCCGAGTTCTTCACGCACCCAGCTCGAGTCCGTCTCGCGCCAGCGGCGCTCCAGGTTCGGCAGCACGCCCTCGAACGGCTTGTCGACCTCGTACTTGCGGGCGTTGTCGTCGTAGGTGAACTTGATCTTCTCGCCCTTGGAGCCGTTCAGCACCACGCCGCGAGCCTTTTCCGGCAGCTTGTACCAGGGCTCGTCCATCGAGAAGCCGTAGTGGCGCGCCAGGGCCTGCAGGGTCTGGGTGTAGAGCGGCGAGGGGCCCTTGGCCCACGGGGCGACCGCGCCCTTGTGCAGGCTCTTGTCCTTGTCCGGAATGATCAGGTCGGCGTCGAAGGCCAGCTTGGCGCCCAGGCCGTCGCAGGTGGGGCAGGCGCCGGCCGGATTGTTGAACGAAAAGAGGCGCGGCTCGATCTCGGCGATCGTGAAGCCGCTGACCGGGCAGGCGAAGCGTTCGGAGAACAGAAGGCGCTTGGGCTCCTTCTCGCCCTCGTCGATCGTCGCCCATTCGGCCACGGCCAGACCGTCGGCCAGACGCAGGGCCTGCTCGAGGCTGTCGGCCAGGCGCTGCTCCATGCCGGCCTTGGTCACCACGCGGTCCACGACCACGTCGATGTCGTGCTTGAACTTCTTGTCGAGGGCCGGGGCGTCCTCGATCGGATAGAACTCGCCGTCGATCTTCAGCCGCTGGAAGCCGGCCTTCTGCCACTCGGCGATCTCCTTCCTGTACTCGCCCTTGCGGTCGCGAACGACGGGGGCCAGCAGGTAGAGGCGCGTGCCTTCGGGCAGGACGGTGATCTTGTCGACCATCTGGCTGATGGTCTGGCTTTCGATCGGCAGGCCGGTGGCCGGCGAGTAGGGCACGCCCACCCGCGCCCACAGCAGGCGCATGTAGTCGTGGATCTCGGTCACCGTGCCGACGGTCGAGCGCGGGTTGCGGCTGGTGGTCTTCTGCTCGATCGAGATGGCCGGCGACAGGCCCTCGATCAGGTCCACGTCCGGCTTGCTCATCAGCTCCAGGAACTGGCGGGCGTAGGCCGACAGGCTCTCGACATAGCGGCGCTGGCCCTCGGCGTAGATGGTGTCGAAGGCCAGCGAGCTCTTGCCCGAGCCCGACAGGCCGGTCAGCACGACCAGCTCGCCGCGCGGAATGTCGACGCTGACGTCCTTGAGATTGTGCTCGCGGGCGCCGCGGACGCGGATGAAGTTCAGTTGCTCGGCCATGGTGTCCGGAACGCTCGAAGGTCGGATTGGGAGCCGCGTGGGGAGCGCGGCGCAGCGGCTATATGTAGGGTTCTGGCGCGGCATTAACACAAGAACAAGATGCGAACAAACGCCGCAGCCATCCTGCTGCCAGTCCTGCTGACACCAGATGTCAGCAGGAGGCCGCCAAAGGGGCGTCGGATGGGCGCAAAGCGGGCGCCGCGCGGTCGAATTTCGGACGCCATCGAAGCGTGAGCATGCGCCGCCGGAGCAATCTGGGGTGGCGGGCGATGAGGCGGGGGCGACGCGAGGTCGGACGATGGGCGCTCGCGGCTCCGGCGGGCCTTGCCGCCAACCTGTTGCTGATCGGCCTGCTGTCGCTGGTCGAGCGAACCGCCCCGCCGGTGGAGCCGCCGGCCCTGCTGGTCGAGCTGGACCGCGTCGAGGACGAACCGCCCGAGTCCGCGCCGAAGCGCAGCGCCAGGGCGGCGGCGTCTTCGCCGTCGAGCACGGCGGCGCCCGAAGCCCGGACGGACACGGGCGTCTCCACGGCGCCGGGCGAAGGAACCTCGCCCGCCGGACCGCCTGGACCCGCAGCGCCGTCGATCGATCCCGCCTGGCGCATCGATCCCAAGGCGGTCGATCGCTGGAAGCTGACGGAAGGCAACCCGGACTACCGCTGGGGCCGCTACTACCGCGCCTGCCAGGGCCTGAGCAGCGAGCACCTGACCGACGAGGAGAAGGAGAAATGCTGGGGCGGTTTCGTCGCCAAGGCGCCGCCGCCGCAGATGGGACCCCAGGGCCGCCGCGCTCCGCCGCCGGCGAAGTTCGTACCCCGCGGCCCGCCGCCGCCGCCCTCGCCCTTCGCCGAGGAAGCCCGCAAGCAGGCCCGCTGCGGCGCCTATCGCGCCGGCTGCGCCGCGCAGCCGCGCCTGCGCGACGGGCTGTGCTGAGGTCGAGGCTCAGCTTGCCGACCGCCGTTCGTGGGCGTAGAAGCCGGCTCCACCCCTGATGGAGGCCGCCATGATCAGCCAGACGGAAGACCGCTTCGTCCTTCCCGTTTCCCTGTTCGTGGTTTCCCATGTCCGCCCCCATTCCTGCGTATGTCACTCTGGACTGCGTTTCCGCCGCCGCGCCTGACGGCCGCGTCCTCTTCGAAAACCTCAGCCTGTCGGTCGGCGCCGAGCGCGTCGGCCTGGTCGGCCGCAACGGCGCGGGCAAGTCGACCCTGCTGGCGCTGGTCGTCGGCGCGCGTCCGCCGCTGTCCGGAACCATCGCCCGCGCCGGGAGCATCGGCGTGCTCGACCAGACGCCGGATCTCGCGCCGGACGCGCTTCTGGCCGACCGCCTGGGCGTCGGCGACGCCTGGCGGCGGCTGTCGCACATCGAGGCGGGACTGGGCGACGACGCCGACTTCTCCGAGGCCGACTGGACCCTGCCGGCGCGGCTGGACGAGGCTCTGGCGCAGGTCGGGCTGACCGGCCTCGACCCCGACCGCCCGGCGGCGGCGCTCAGCGGCGGACAGCAGACCCGCGCGGGCCTCGCCGCCCTGTTGCTGGCCGGGCCCGACCTGATCCTGCTGGACGAGCCGACCAACCACCTCGACGCCCGGGCGCGCGATCTGGTGGGCGAGGTGCTGGCCCGCTGGAAGGGCGGGGCGATCGTCGCCAGCCACGACCGCACCTTGCTGCGCGGCATGGACCGCATCGTCGAGATCTCCAGCCTGGGCGCGGCGAGCTACGGCGGCGGCTATGATCTCTACGCCGCGCGCAAGGCGGCCGAGGTCGAGGCCGCCGGCCGGGCCCTGGACAGCGCCGAGCGCGACGAGCGCCGCGCCGCTCGCGAGGCCCAGGCCGCCCTGGAGCGCAAGGCCCGCCGCGACGCCGCCGGCAAGCGCTTCGCCGCCAAGGGCAGCGAGCCGAAGATCCTGCTCGGCGCCCGGGCCGAGCGGGCCGAGAACACCGGCGGCAAGGAGCGCCGCCTGGCCGATCGCCTGCAGGCCGGCGCCCGCGAGGCGGTGGAGACGGCGGAGGCCAGGGTCGAGCGGGCGCGCACCCTCGGCTTCGACCTGCCGCCCACCGGCCTGCCGACGGGGCGTTTGGTGCTGGCGATGGAGGACGTCGCCTTCGCCTGGCCCGACCGTCCGCCGGTGCTGGAAGGGGTGAGCCTGCGCCTGGCCGGTCCCGAGCGGGTCGCCGTCGGCGGCCCCAACGGCGCGGGCAAGTCGACCCTGCTGAACCTGGCGGCGGGGGTTCTGGCGCCGACGGCCGGAACGATCACGCGCGGCGTTCCGGCGGTGATGCTCGACCAGTCGCTGGCCATACTGCGTGACGGCGAGACCCTGCGCGAGGCCTTCCAGCGCCTGCACCCGGCCGCCGACCGCAACGCCGCCCAGGCCGCCCTGGCCCGCTTCCTGTTCCGCAACAGCGCCGCCGACCGGCCTGCGGGCTCATTGAGCGGCGGCGAGCGCCTGCGCGCGGCCCTGGCCTGCGTCCTGGCCGGCCCGACCCCGCCGCAACTGCTGATCCTCGACGAGCCGACCAACCACCTCGACCTCGACTCGGTGGCGGCCGTCGAGGCGGCCCTGGCCGGCTATGACGGCGCGCTGCTGGTGGTCAGCCACGACCCCGATTTCCTGGCCGGGATCGGGGTGGAGCGGGCGGTGGAGCTTTGAGCGGAAGGGGCGGGCGCCCCGGACGCGATCGAGGCTATTCCGACCTGTTCCGCGCGTCGCGGATCCGGGGATTGTGCTCGAAGGCGCCGTCGAACAGCGGATCGCTCAAATAGTCGATGGCCAGGATCTCGCGGCTCGGCGTCCAGCTCTGTCGAACCATGAGG
>JASGDR010000107.1:0-3010 GCA_047607095.1 Caulobacter sp. | reverse complement strand
CTGGGCCCGCGGCGTCAGCACCGTGGCGACCGAGGATGAGGGCGACAGTTCGGCATGGCGGTTGGCCGCGCCGGCGCCGGCGAAGGGCGGCGGCGCGTAGAACAGCAGGCGCACGTCGTCGGGATCGGCGTTCAGCAGCCGGGCGAGGTCGGCGCTGGACTTCTCCGAGGCCACCCAGCCGGGGCTGGTCAGCGAAGGCGGCTCGTTCTCGACCGTGCGCACCAGGGGGCGGGTCTCGCTGACGTCGATCGGTCCGCCCTTCAGGCCGGCGGCGATGTCGGCCAGGCTGTGCTGGGCCGGCGGCTTGGGCGGCAGCAGCAGGGTCAGCGCCAGGGTCGCCAGCTGGGCCACCACCAGGCTGCCCAGCAGCAGGGCGACGATCTGCAGGGCGATCGGGGCGCTGGGCCGGCGCAGGGCGGAGACCAGGGTCTTCATTCGACCACCACCTTGGCGTCCAGCACGTAGCCGACGCCGCGATAGGTCTTGATCAGCTCCTGGTCGCACTGGGCCTCGATCTTGCGGCGCAGGCGGCTGATGTGCAGGTCGACGCCGCGGCCCACGGTCTCGGCGGCCTCGCCGCGGATGACGGTCAGCAGGTCCTCGCGCGACACCACCGAACGGGCGTTGTCGAGCAGCAGCGACAGGATGGCCAGCTCGCCCCGCGTCAGCAGCAGCAGCGTGCCGCCCGGGGCGGTCAGCTGGCGGGCGGCCAGGTCGAGGCGGAAGCCGGCGAAGGCGTAGGTGTTGCGCTTGGGGTTCTTGCCGGGCGGGCCGGCGGCGCTGCGGCGGCGCAGCAGGGCCTTGACCCGCGCCAGCAGCTCGCGCGGCGGGATCGGCTTGACCACATAGTCGTCGGCGCCCAGCTCCAGGCCAAGGATCCGGTCGACCGGCTCGCCCATGGCGCTCAGCATCAGGATGGCCGGGCCGTCGCCGCGGGCCAGCTGCCGGCACAGCGACAGGCCGTCCTCGCCGGGCAGGTTGACGTCCAGCACCACCACGTCGACGGCGCGGGCGTCCAGCACCTCGCGCGCGGCGCCGACCGTCGAGGCCTGGCGCACGGCGTAGCCCTGGGCGCCGAGGTAGCCGGCCATTTCGCGGCGGAGGACGTCGTCGTCTTCCACCAGGAGGACGGTCGCGGTCTCGGTGATCGAGGCGTCGGGGGTCATCGCGTAGGGACTATGACACACCGAAAGGCTCCGAGTCATAGGGGGAGGGGCCGCAAGCGGCCGTCTGTGCGCGTCACGACGTCGCGCGGGGGTGGTATTTGCGACCGACGCGGGAAATGGGGTCATCGTTCCGCTCCGGAGTTGAGCGTCAGGATGTCGAGGATTCGCCGTTCGCCGCCGATTCGGCCCAGCTGCACGACCACGTCGACCATGGTCGACACGTAGTCGATGGTCTCGCGGCGCGAGAGCGTCAGTCCGGCCTGCATCGTCATGAGGGCGATCTGCTCCAGGGCGCCGCGCGGCGTGCTGGCGTGCACGGTGCTCAGCGAGCCCGGATGGCCGGTGTTGATCGCCCGCAGGAAGGTCGCCGCCTCGCGGCCGCGCATCTCGCCCAGGATGATCCGGTCGGGACGCAGGCGCAGGGCGGCCTGCAGCAGGTCGTCGACGTCGACCCGGGCCTCGCCCTCGTCGCCCTTCACGGCCACCAGGCCCAGGGCGTTGGGCTGGGACAGGGCCAGTTCCGGCGCGTCTTCGACCAGCACGACGCGATCCTCGGCCGGGGCGGTGCGCAGCAGGGCGTTGAGGAAGGTCGTCTTGCCCGACGAGGTGCCGCCGGAGATCAGGATCGTCTTTCGCTGGGCGACGGCGTCCTGCAGGAAGCCGATCGGGTCCAGCCGCGCGGCCTCGTCGAGGGCCTCGGGCGAGGGCGGGGCGGCCGGCGGCGGCAGCGGACCCTTGCGGAAGGCCTCCAGGGTCAGGTCGGCCAGGCGATGGCGGCGGATGGCCAGGGCCCAGCCGGCGCGGGTGGCCGGCGGTCCGACCATCTGCAAACGTTCGCCGCCGGGGAGGGTGGCCGCCAGCAGGGGGCTTTGCCGATTGACGCCCTGGAAGGTCCAGCGCGCCACCTGGGCGGCCAGCCGCTCCAGCAGGCGGTCGTCGATGGCGGGGGCGGGCACGCGCTGCATGCCCCGCGCGCCGGCGGTCTCGATCCACAGCTCTCCCGGCCGGTTGACCAGGATCTCCGAGACGTCGTCGCGCTCCAGCCAAGGCGCGAACGGCGCCAGGTAGGTGCGCAGATAGACGTCCTGCAGGGGAGCGACCGCCGCGGTGTTCACCGGCCGAACTCCAGGTCGCGGGCGACGAACACCTGCACCGGCGTTCCTTGCGCGACGCGGATGGTCGGCGAGATCTTGCCGTCGGTCTGCAGGGCCTGGCTGGCGGCGCTGGAGGCGTCGCCGCTGGAGCCGATGACCACCGTGCTCGACGAGCCGTTGCCCAGCGACGAGGCCGCGCCGGAAACCACCGACAGCAGGATCGCCGCCCCGAAGCGCTGGGCGAAATGGCGGTCCACCTTGCCGCCGACCCCGGCCTGGCCGCTCTCGTCGGTGACCGGCGAGGCCAGCTGCACCGAGACGCCGTCGGGGCGGATCAGGCGGGTCCAGACCACGAAGGCCCGGCTCTGGCCGGTGGCGACGCCGCTCTTGTACTGGCCGATCAGGCGGCTGCCGCGCGGGATCAGCACCCGCGAGCCGTCGAAACCGCGCACGTCGCGGCTGACGATGGCGCGGGCGTAGCCGGGCAGGTCGGAGTTCAGCGCCGTCTCCAGCACCGCCGGGATGATCGAGCCCTGCACGACGGTGCCGGCCGGGTCGGACAGGCTGGAGGCGCGGGCGCTGGGCGGGGCGTCGTTTCCGGCCCGCAGCGCGAACTGCTCGTCGGCGCTGAGCTGGCCCTGCGGCGAGGCGGAGGCGGCGGGGCCGCCCGAGACGCGCGGGGCCGCCGCCTCGATGGCGGTGTTGTCGATCACCATCGGCCCGGCCCGCGACTGGTTCGGATCGACGCCG
>JASGDR010000106.1:0-4380 GCA_047607095.1 Caulobacter sp. | reverse complement strand
CCCACCGATCGCTTCGCGATCACCTCCCCCACAGGGGGAGGTTCCTTTGCGTCGTCACCACATCGTCGCGGCGGCCCGCGCGGGCCAGGCCTCGTCATAGGCCGGGCCGCCGACCTCCCCGTCGGTGACGGCGGCCAGCATCGCCCCGGCCGTCGGCAGCGACTTCGGATCGACCTGGCTTTCGGGCTTCCACAGTCCCGAGCGGATCACCGCTCGGGCGCACTGGAAATAGCATTCCTCGATGGTGACGATCAGGGCCGTGCGCGGGGCCTTGCCGTCGACGGCAAGGCCGTCCAGCAGCGCCGGCTCGGCGCTGATCACGGCGCGGCCGTTGACGCGGAAGGTCGTGCCCGAGCCGGGGATCAGGAACAGCAGGGCCACGCGCGGGTCGCGCACCACGTTGCGCAGGCTGTCGATGCGGTTGTTGCCGCGACGGTCGGGCAGGATCAGCGTGCGGTCGTCGGCGATGGTCACCAGGCCGTGAGCGTCGCCGCGCGGGCTGCAGTCCAGGCCTTCGGGTCCCACCGTGGCCAGGGCCAGGAACGGCGAGGCCTCGACCAGCGCGCGATAGTGCGGGGTGAGCCGGTCGCTGACCTTGACCGTCGAGGCCGCGACCGGGGCGGGGCTGTAGATCGCCTCCAGCGCCTCCAGGGTGTCGATGATCGCCATCCGCCGTCCTCCCCAGTCAGGGCGGCGAGCCTAGCAGGTCGCGCAGGGCTCCGTCAGGCCGGACCGGCCAGGGCCTGGCGGCAGGCCTCGGCCAGACGCCGGGGCGAGATCGGCTTGTCGACGATGGCCCGGCGGGCGTTGGCCAGCTGGTCGGCGTTGCCGGTGACGAAGACGGTGGGGATGCGGCCCAGCTTGGCCTCGATGGCCTCGACCGCCTCCAGGCCCGTGCCGCCGATGATGCGAAAATCGGCGGTGATCAGGTCCGGCGCGCGGGCCAGGGCGCAACTGAGCGCCTCCTGCGGACTGTCGGCTATGTCGAAGCTGGAATAGCCCTGGGCGGCGAGAAGCGCCTCCACTTCGAGCGCGATGAGGATTTCGTCCTCGATGATGAGCGCGTGGCCTTGGGACCTTGTCACTGCACTTACGCCAATCCGCTGTCGTCCCTGACAAGACTACAACCCGAACTTTCATGCCGCGCCAATCGAATTCGCGCGTCGGTCTTCAGAAATGTGTCCCTGCACACACGAACTTTCACGCCCACGTGATGGCGCCGCACGCCATGCGGGAGCCGGCGCGGGCGGTTTCCCTCGCGAGCCGAAAACCTTTATTCAGACGGAAAACAAAGAACATCCAGGAGCGCCCTACACCCATGTCGTCCCAGCCTCTCGTCCTTACCGAAAAGCGCGGTCACGTCGCCATCCTGACCCTCAACCGTCCCGAGGCGCTGAACGCCCTGGGCGCGCCGGGCGACGGCGATCAGGTGGCGGCCGCCTGCGAGGCGATCAACGACGACCAGGAGATCCGCTGCGTGATCCTGACCGGCGCCGGCAAGGCCTTCTCGGCCGGCGGCGACGTCAAGGCGATGAAGGCCCGCGAGGGCGCGTTCGGCGGCAACGGCGTGGCCGTGCGCGACGGCTACCGCAAGAACATCCACCGCATCGTGCGGGCCGTCTACGGCCTGGAGGTCCCGTCGATCGCGGCGGTCAACGGCGCGGCCATCGGCCTGGGCTGCGACGTGGCCTGCATGACCGACATCCGCATCGCCGCCGACACCGCCAAGTTCGGCGTGACCTTCCTGAAGCTCGGCTTGATCCCCGGCGACGGCGGGGCCTGGCTGATGCCGCGCACCGTGGGCATGAGCCGGGCGGCCGAACTGCTGTTCACCGGCGACGTCATCGACGCGGCCAAGGCGGCCGAGTGGGGCCTGATCAGCCGCGCCGTGCCGTCCGGCGACCTGATGGGCGAGGCGCTCGCCTTGGCCGAGCGGATCGCGCAACAGCCGCCTCACGCCTTGCGCATGGCCAAGAGTCTGCTCAAGCACGGCCAGACGGCGAGCTACGACACCCTGATGGAGATGAGCGCCGCCGCTCAGGCCATCGCCCACCACACCGAGGACCACATGGAAGGCGTCGACGCCATTCTCGAAAAACGCCAGCCCACGTTCCGGGGCGCCTGAGGCATGGGCAAGGAGGCGCGGGCCTGGGGCCAGCTCAGCGACGGCGAAAGCGACGGCAAGCTTCTGTGGGAGCCGCCCAAGCTGATCTTCCGCGGGGCGGTGCGCGGCATCTACCGGGGCCACGCCCTGCGCGGGATCCGGACCGAGGGCGACGACATCGTGCTCAGCGACGGCACGCGCTTCACGCTGGACGCGGGCCAGGCCGACAAGTGGGTGCACGCCATCCTCAATCCGCCCTCGCGGCTGGACAAGCTGGGCGTGAAGCCGGGCATGCGGGTGGTGGTCGACGGCGTCGAGGACGAAGCGTTCCTCGAAGAACTGGCGGCCCGCGTCGAAGCCGAGGCGGGAACGGCCGAAGACTTCGAAGAGGTCGACCTGCTGTTTCTCGCCGCCGACGACCTGGCCGAACTCGACCGGCTGGAAGACATCCAGAACGTGCTGGCCGACAAGGGCGCGATCTGGATCGTCTCGCAGAAGGGCAAGGGCGCGCCGTTGAAGGACACCGACGTCCTGACCGCCGCCCGCGGCGTCGGCCTGTCGGACACCAAGGTCTGCGGGTTCTCGAGCACCCACACCGCGCTGCGGTTCGTGCGGCGCAAGGGGTAGGGCCGTGATCGTCGGCCGCCGCGCGGGCCTTTTCGAAATCGTCTTCGCCCTGCGCGGCTCGATCCTGCCCAGGATCGCCGGGCGGCTGGCGGTGCTGCTGCTGGTGTCGGTCGCGGCCGTGCTGACGGCCCAGCGCTGGCCGGCGGCGCTGGAACGGCTGAGCGCCGTGCCGTTCACCCTGATCGGCCTGTCGCTGTCGATCTTCATGAGCTTCCGGAACAACGCCTGCTACGACCGCTGGTGGGAGGCGCGAAAGCTCTGGGGGCAGCTGATCATCGCCGCCCGCAGCTTCGCCCGGCAGACGCAAGGCCTGCCGACGGCGGCGCGCGAGCCCCTGCTGCTGGGCCTGGCCGCCTTCACCGGCGGGCTGGCCGCGCGGCTGAGGGATGGAGACGAGGGCGCGGCGATCGCCCGCTGGCGGGACCTGCCGGCCCTGGCGTCGGCGCCCAATCCGACCGACGCGGCCCTGGCCGCCGTCGGCGCCGACTGCGCCCGGCTGCAGGGCGAGGGGCTGCTGACGCCGATCCACCTGTCGGTCCTGGAGATCCAGCTGACCGAGCTTGGTCACGTGCAGGGCGGCTGCGAGCGGATCAAGACCACGCCGCCGCCGTTCTCCTACTCGCTCATGCTGCATCGGACGGCGCACGTCTTCTGCCTGCTGCTGCCCTTCGCCCTGGCCCACGCGCTGGGCTGGTGGACGCCGGCCCTGGTGCTGCTGACCGGCTACACCTTCTTCGGCCTCGACGCCCTGGGCGACCAGCTGGAGGATCCGTTCGGCCTGGAGGACAACGACCTGCCGCTCGACGCCATGGTGCGGACGGTGGAGCGGGACCTGCTGTTCTCGCTGGGCCGCGACGACCTGCCGCCGGCGATCGAGGCCGAGGGGTATCGGCTGACCTAGATCCTTCTCCCCTTGCGGGAGAGGGGATCAAAATCTCTGCTTGCAGCCCTGCTTCTGGTGCACGCCGCGCAGGAAGCCGCGGCGGGCCAGGCCCGCGTCGCCGAGGGCTTCCAGGTGGCGGTCGGCGGGGGCGGCGCCGGAGATCTCGCGCACCAGGCTGCGGAACGGGATGATCGAGTTGATCAGCGTCTTGCCGCCGGCCTCGGCCAGCTTGCCGGCGCGGTTCTCGCTGTATTCGTTGCCGGTCTTGTAGTCGGGACCCAGCACCTCGTTCAGGCGCACGATCTGGGCCGTCAGGCTGGCGCAGCTCTTCAGGCCCTTGAGGCTGTAGGGATCGGCCAGGGCCTCTTCCAGCACCGGCGGGATCTTCTTCTTCGACAGGCCGACGTCGCGCACCGGCTGGGTGCCGATCTCCATCGACTTCTCGCGCCAGCCGTCGGGCCGGCCGTCGCCGTCGGAGTCCTTGGCGGGCGGGGGAGGCGGCTTGGCGGCGCTCGCCGCCGGGGCGGGCTTGGCCGGATAGCTCGGCTGGCTCGCGCAGGCCGTCGCCATCAGCGCCGTGCTCAGGATCGCCATCGTCGTGAAGGTCGCGCGCATTTCGCTCCGCCATGTGCTGATCGTCCATCATAGGCCGATGAACGCCGATCAGGAACGGCAAGCTGGGCCTTGGGTTCCACCACTGCGCGACCCCCTCCGACCCTTCGGGCCACCTCCCCCGGAGGGGAAGGATCTCGAGCGCCCAGATGCT
>JASGDR010000105.1:0-17113 GCA_047607095.1 Caulobacter sp. | reverse complement strand
GCGGCTCGTCGGGGGAGGGGATGTCGGCGGTGGTGTCGGTCACGAGGCAGATATAGGCGAGTCCGGCGGAGTCAGCGACGTTCGAGGCTGTGTCGGATGCGGGCGATGACGACGGCCTCGTCCTGCACCCGGTATTGTATCACGTAGGCATGGGCGCCGAAGGGAACGTGGAGCTCGCGCATGCCATGATCCTTGCCGCGGCCACGGTCAGGAAACTCGGCGAGCGTGCTCACGCTTTTCATGACGACGTCGATGGCGCGATTGGCCGCCAGGGGCGCTCGGCTTACTAGCCAACGGCGCAACTTCATGAGGTCGCGCCTGGCGCGCTGATCGAACTCGACCGGCCTCATCAGCGGGCGTTGATTTTGGGCTCCGGCGGCGGCAGCTCTTCTTCGGTGTCCCAGGACGCGACCCAGCGCTGGACGTCCTCGAAGGGGATGCCGCCTTCGCGCAGCGTCTGGTCTGCATGAGCGCGCAGTTCACGCCAATAGGCGTCGTCGTCGGTGTAGCCCCAGTCCCGATCGGACATCACGTGAAGGGCGTCGATCGCATAGGTGTCGACGTCCTTGCCCTCGGCTTCGGCCGCGGCCTTCAGGCGGGCCGCGAGCTCGGCGGGAATGGTGATGTTCATGGGCATGTTCACATGATGTTCCATTCGCCGTTTGTCGTCAACGCGCGCGGGCGCTATGACCCGCGCCATGATCACGCGCTCCCTCTTCGTCACCCCGCTCTATGAAGCCAGCCTCGCCGGCGAGAAGGGGTTCGACACCTTCATCGACGACCTGCACGACGCCTGCATCGCCGTGGCCGAGGACGACGAGGCCGGGCAGGCCTGGGCCGAGCGCAAGGGCTATCTGGGCTACACCTCCTACGCGTCGCTGGACGACCTGGCCCAGCGCGACAGCCTGTTCGCCGACCTCAAGAAGAAGCTCGACAAGCACGCCGCCGCCTTCGCCAAGGAACTGCGCTTCGACCTGGCCGGCGGCAAGCTGGTGATGGACAGCTTCTGGATCAACATCCTCGATCCGGGCGGCCAGCACACCGGCCACATCCATCCCCACAGCGTGATCTCGGGCACGGTCTACGTGACCATTCCGGAAGGAGCCTCGGCGCTGAAGTTCGAGGATCCGCGCCTGCCGATGATGATGGCCGCGCCCACGCGCCAGGGCGACGCGCCCGAAAGCTTGCAGCCCTTCGTCTATGTGCAGCCCGAGCCGGGCTCGATCCTGATGTGGGAAAGCTGGCTGCGCCACGAAGTGACGCCCAACCAGGCCGAGGAACAGAGGATCAGCGTCAGCTTCAACTACGCCTGGCGATGAGGCTTCTAAACCTGTGCGAAAGCGCACAAAAATTATGACTTCAAGTTTAGTGTCGCAGGAGTAGAGTTCTCCCCGGGGTTGTGTGATCGGGGAGGCTGCGATGGCCTATGCGTGTGGGCGCACGGGTGTGCATGGTGTGAATGAGCGAGGAGGGGGCGCGCGGGCGCGACGCCTCGCCCTGACCGCCGGGGCGGCTCTCGCCGTCGCGATGCTGCAGGCCGCGAGCGCCGCGGCCCAGGACCGCGTCGTCGATAATCCGCGGATCTTGGGCGAACCGCCGCCCTCGACGACCATGGGCGCGGCCAAGCCGGCCGAGCCGCTGGCTCTGACCGGCACCGCCTCGAAGGACAGGAGCTACGTCATCGCCCCGTCCACCATGGTCGAGACCGGCGACAAGCACCTGAACCTGAACGTGGTCTATACCGACGGCCAGCTCTACAACCCGGCCACCGGGCGCAACGACAAGGTTCACCTGCGCAGCTACAACGGCACCGACGTCTCGGCGACCACGCCCTATGTGGCGCCGACCATCCAGGTGCGGCCGGGCGACACCGTGCGGGTGGCGCTGGACAACAAGCTGCCGGCGGATCCCAGCTGCACCGACCCCAACTGGCTGGTGAACGTGCCGCACTGCTACAACGGCACCAACCTGCACAGCCACGGCCTGTGGGTCAGCCCCACCGGCAACAGCGACAACGTGCTGCTGTCGATCAATCCCGGGGTGCAGTTCGAGTACGAATACAACATCCCGCGCGACCATCCGGCGGGCACCTTCTGGTATCACACCCACCGCCACGGCTCGACGGCGCTGCAGGTTTCCAGCGGCATGGCCGGGGCCCTGGTCATCCGGGGCGACCGAAAGCCGACCCCGAAGACCAACGGCGACCTCGACACCCTGCTCTACAAGGGCCGCTCGCCGATGCCGGAAAAGCTGCTGGTGTTCCAGCAGATCCAGTACGCCTGCCTCGACGCCCAGGGGAACATCAAGGTCAAGACCGACGCCCAGGGCAATGTGATCGAGTGGGTCTGCGATCCGGGCGACACCGGCGTCATCGAGTTCTACAGCGACGCCAACGGCAACGGCTTCGGCCCGGGCAGCTGGGGCCAGTCGGGCCGCTACACCAGCATCAACGGCCAGGTGCTGGCCACCCTGCCGGCCAAGCAGGGCGAGCTGGCCCGCTGGCGGATGATCCACGCCGGGGTGCGCGACACCATCTCGCTGCAGTTCGTGAAGATGGCCGACGGCGGCGCCGCGGCCATGGAGCGGCTGGCGGCGGCCGACGGTCCCAAGTTCCAGCAGACCTACTGCATCGGCGATCCGGTGCCGTTCTACATCGTCGCCGACGACGGCCTGACCGACGCCCAGGCGCGCGAGACCACGGTCGTCACCCTGCAGCCGGGCTATCGCAACGACCTGCTGGTGGTTTTCCCCAAGCCGGGGAACTACTGCATGCTCGACGCCCAGACCGCCGCCAGCGCCACGGTCAACAGCGCGGCCGTCGGCACCCGCCTGCTGGGCAAGGTGGCCGTCGCGCCCGGCAAGGAGGTCAAGGACATCCCGACCTTCGTCACCGCCGAGCTGGTGGCCGCCGCCAGCGCCCAGATGCCGGCCGACGTGAAGGCCAGCGTGGTCGCCGACCTCAAGAACGGCCTGAAGCTGACCCGCTTCGTGCCGCACCCGACGATCACCGACGCCGAGGTCGAGCTGTCGAAGACCGAGAAGGTGCTCTTCAACATCGCCATCCCCGGCCAGAACACCAACATGCCGGTGCAGTTCGAGGTGGGGTCCCAGGACTATGCGCCGCGGCCCTATTCGCCCGACCGCATCGACCGCACCCTGGTGCTGGGCACGGCCCAGGAGTGGGAACTGCGCTCGGAGTTCGTCAGCCACCCGTTCCACATCCACGTGAACCCGTTCCAGATCGTCAAGATCCTGGATCCCAACGGCAAGGACGTCAGCGCGCCCGGCGCGGTGGACGACTTCGGCGGCGGCCCGCCCGATCCGCAGTATCCGGGCCTCAAGGGCGTCTGGAAGGACACCCTGTGGGTCAAGAGCGTCCAGTTGCAGGACAATACGCCCTACCTGCCCTACACCCTGTTCGTGCGTACGCGTTACCAGCGCTACATCGGCGAATACGTCCTGCACTGCCACATCCTCGACCACGAGGACCAGGGCATGATGCAGAACGTCCAGATCGTGCTGCCCGACGGCGCCGGCGGCGTCTCGCACGGCCACCACTGAGTTCGAAGCCTTCCGGCCTCCGGCGCGACGCCCGCGCCGGAGGCCGCCTTTCGCCTTCAAATCCCGAGAGCTCTCCCATGACCCACGACACCGCCGCCGGTTCGTCCCCGTTCCTGACGCCGTCTCGGCGCGCCCTGATGGCCTCGGGCGGCGCGGCCGCGCTCGGCATGCTGACGGCGGGGCGGGGCCTGGCCCAGGCCGCGCCCCCGGCCAAGACCCGCTGGCGGCGCTGGAACGTCGCCAGCCCGCAGGGCCAGAAGGCGCTGCTGAGCTACGCCAAGGCCATCGAGATCATGCTGGCCCTGCCGCCGGACGATCCCAACAACTGGTACAACCGCGCCCTGACCCACACCGTCGACTGCCCGCACGGCAACTGGTGGTTCGTGGTCTGGCACCGCGGCTATGTCGGCTGGGCCGAGCAGACGATCCGCGAGATCAGCGGCGATCCCGACTTCGCCTTCCCCTACTGGGACTGGACCGCCGACCCGCAGGTGCCGGCCCAGATGTTCGAGGGCGTGCTCAATCCCAACGACAAGGCCTACATCCAGAGCCTGGACGCCTTCAACTGCGCCTTCGGTCCGGTCATGGAGCGGTTCTGGAAGGGCCTGAGCCAGGCCCAGACCCAGCAGTTGCTGATCCGCGGCCTGCGCTTTCCGGCCGACCTGCTGTTCGACATCGGGCCCAAGGGCGGGCCGATGTTCTTCGCGCCGCCCAATGCCCGGGGCTCGACGCCGAAGAACCCGGGCTTCGACACGGTGACCAACAACGCCGTCTCGCTGGGCATGCTGCTCGACGCCCTGTCGCCGCGCGACTTCATCGGCTTCGCCAGCCCCAAGTCGAACTATCACAGCAGCATCACCGGCTTCGGCGTCATGGAAGGCCAGCCGCACAACAAGGTGCACAACTGCGTCGGCGGCATCTGGACCGACGACGACGGCCACACGACCTACGGCGACGGCTTCATGCAGTCGAACCTGTCGCCGGTGGACCCGCTGTTCTTCCTGCACCACGCCAACATCGACCGCATCTGGGACCTGTGGACCCGCAAGCAGCAGGGGTTCGGCTATCCGACCCTGCCGGCCAACAATCCGAGCTATGTCGATCCCAAGGGCGACCTGGTGCGCTGGCAGACCGAGCCGTTCCTGTTCTTCCACGACGCGGCGGGCAAGCCCCTGCCGCCCGAGAAGCAGGTCGCCCAGGCCTATCAGACGATCGGCGAGTTCGACTACGACTACGAACCCGGCTCGGGCGAGCAGATCGTGCCCAAGTTCGGCCCGCCCAAGCTGAAGGCCGCCGCGCCCGCCGCTCCGACCCGCTACGCCGCCAAGCTCAAGACCCCGGCCGGCGCCACGCTGGGCGGCGGCGACGTGGCCGTTCCCTCCGGCGTCCTGGCCCAGGCGGCCAAGCCGGAAGGGACCAGCCTGCTGGCCACCATCACCGTCGACCTGCCGCCGTTCGAGCACGGGGCCGACCTGGCGGTGGTGCTCAACACGCCCGAGGGCCAGGCGGTGGAGCCGGACTCGCCGGGCTTCGTCACCACGCTGTCGATGTTCGGCCGCCACCTGGTGACCCGGCCCGTGACCTTCACCGTGCCGCTGTCGGCGCCGCTGGCCAAGCTGTCCAAGGCCAGGGGGACGCTGGCCGCCGCCGCGCCGTCGGGACTGAACATCCGGCTGGTGCGGATGTCGGGCAAGCCGCTGCTGTCGGCCGCCCCGCACGCCCACCACGGCGACGCCGGCGCGACCAACGCCGCGCCGCAGGTGCTGGACATCGTCGTTCACGCCCAGTGATCGACCGGAAGACGAGCGACGCCTGAGACGTCACGCAAAGCCTGAACAGGGAGGATCCCAATGACCTTCGACGGCAAGTGGACCTATCGCAGCTACCTGAACAATCCCGAGCTGGTGGACGGAAACGCCCAGACGGCGCTGAGCCTGATCTGGGGCGAGGGCGTGTTCACGTTCGAGAGCCCCGAATGGTGCTCGATCGTCGGCACGCTCGACATGGGCGGCGGCTACGTGCTGGACCTCAAGGGCCACATCCTGCGCGAGGGGACGGGCCCCGAGACGCTGGTCATCAACGGCTACGGCCGCGACGGCACGCCGACCGCCGGCTGGGAGTACGACTATCACTGCTGGCCGGGCTACACTTGGCCCGACGGCGTCGACCAGGTTCCGTCGCTGGTGGGCACGGTGGTCCGCGCCAAGCCGCACAACGGCGAGCCGGCCGGGGTGGTGGCTTCGTTCATCGCGGTGTTTCAATGAGCGATCCGCGACTGGCGGCCCCGCCGCAGCCCGACCTGCCGCCGTTCACGGTGGGCATCGTGCTCTATCCGGGCGTCGACATCCTCGACGTCTCGGGTCCGCACGAGGTGTTCGGCTTCTTCGACGCCTCGGTGATCGGCCGGACCAGCCAGGTGGCGGTGGTGGCCGCCACCACCCAGCCGATCCAGACCTCCGGCCCGCTGAAGGTGGTGGCGGAATACGACTTCTGCTCGTGCCCGCATCTCGACATGCTGTTCGTGCCGGGCGGCGGAAACGGCCTGCAGGAGACGATCAACGACAAGGACCTGCTGGCCTTCCTGGTCGAACGGGCCAAGACGGCGACCTATGTGGTCTCGGTCTGCACCGGCGGGCTGATCCTGGCCTCGGCCGGCCTGCTGGATGGCTACCAGGCGACCACCCACTGGGCCTTCATCGACTGCCTGAAGCTGTTTCCCGACGTGACCGTGGTCAACGGCTGCCCGCGCTGGGTGAAGGATCGCAACCGCGTTACCGGCGGGGGCATCTCGTCGACGGTCGACGAGTCGCTGTTCATGGTCCAGACGATCGTGACCGACCTGGCCGGCGGGCCGGACGCGGCCGACAAGGCCGCCCTGGCCACCCAGAAGGTGCAGCTGTCGATCCAGTACCATCCCGACCCGCCGTTCACGGGGGGCGATCCGTGCTCGGTCGACTACGCCGTCTACAACCCCGTCAACACCGGCATGATCCCGTTCCGGGCCCAGGTCGACGCGGCGATCGAAGAGCGGTTGCATCCGAAAGCGGCGAAGGCGGGAACGACGGTCGAGGCCTGAGGGCAAATCCACGCCCTTCGACAAGCTCGGGGGTGAGGACTGCCATCGATCCGCCGGCGCGATTGCGCTTCGCCCTGGGGGCGTCGAAGGGTGGGGAGCACGCACGGCCCATCCGCGCGCCTCGCCCGCGCCCCGCAGGCGCACATTGTCGCAAATCGGTCTTTTGCGGGACGTCGGGCCTTGCCGCGGCTATGGTCGCGACCAATTTGCGCTGGTAAGGCTCGTTTCGAGTCGTTTCCTCGCCCTTATCTGGTCCCGCCTTCGCCGCCCCGCGCGGCGCGTTCGAGTTTTCCGCATGCAGTCGCCGGTCAAAGCCATCATCCTCAGCGCCGGGCAGGGCAAGCGCCTGTCGCCGCTGACCGACACCCGGCCCAAGTGCCTGGTCGACCTGTCGGGCCGTTCGGTCCTGGAATGGCAGATCCGCCACCTGCATCGCGCCGGCGTCGCCGAGGTGGTGGTGGTCACGGGCTTCGCCGCCGACCTGGTCGAGGCCGAGCTGGCCAAGCTGCGCCTGCCGGGCCTGACGGTGCGCACGCTCTTCAACCCGTTCTACAGCGTCAGCGACAACCTGGCCTCGGTGTGGATGGCGCGCGAGGAGATGCGCGGCGCCTTCCTGCTGCTGAACGGCGACACCCTGTTCGAGCCGGCCATCGCCGAGCGCCTGCTGTCGGCCCCGTCGGCGCCGATCACGGTGACCATCGACCGCAAGTCCGGCTACGACGCCGACGACATGAAGGTGCGCACCGAAGGCGACGCCCTGCGCGAGATCGGCAAGACCATCACCACCTACGACGCGGAGTCGATCGGCTTCCTGCGCTTCGAGCCGGAAGGCGCGGCGCTGTTCACCGACATCGTCGAGCGCTCGCTGCGCACGCCCGAGGGCCTGCGCCGCTGGTACCTGTCGGCCATCGACCAGATCGCCCGGGCCCACGACGCGGTGGCCGTGCGCTCGATCGAGGGGCTGGACTGGGCCGAGATGGATTTCCCCGAGGATCTGCCCAAGAACCGCCAGCTAGCGCAGGCCTGGGCGGCCGCCGAGGCGACCCCGGCCTAGAATTCGCAAGCCGGCGCCTGCGCCTTCGGCAAAGCGACGATCCCGGCCCGAAGATCGGCGATCGTCGTTCTTTCAAAGAATGCATCATGAGTAAATGCGATCATAGGTTGCGCGAATGCGTCGCGCGCCGATGGATCGAGGATGCGCCATGCCCGAGACCACCACGTTCAAGCTGACGGTCTACAAGCCCGACATCATAGCCGACGGCCAGGTCGGTTTCGAATACGACCTGGACCTGGTCATCGCCGACGGGAAGGCCGAGCTGCTGTCCGCCGCCTGCGCCGCGCCGGAGGCGGCCTCGCCCACGGCCCGCTGCGAGGTGCTGATGCTGACGGGAACGCTGTCGTTCCCCAATCCCGCCGCGCCGGTGATCTCGCCGCTCACGGGGCTGATGTTCATCTATGACGACGCGCCGGCGATCGGCTTTCCGCTGTCGATCATGGCCCAGAGCATCGGCGACGAACTGCTGAAGTTCCGGCTGAACCTGTGCTTCCCGTCGGTGTCGACCGACCCGCTGTCGGGCTCGATCGTGTTCGGCGACTGGCCCGGTCCGCTCAGCAACGTGGCCGCCAGCTTCCTGTCGCCGAGAAGCTAGGGCGGATTGCATTCGCCGTTTGAGAGGAAAACCTCGTCCCCTCGGGTCGCGCCGCTAGCGCGGCCCGCCCAAGGGCATCTTCGACAGGCTCAGGATGAGGTTCTTCTACGGCCTGAGCCTGTAACTGGTCCTCATCCTGAGCTTGTCGAAGGACGAGGGCCACGCACTGAGCCTGAAGGTCGATCCGCCTAGGGCGCGTCGCCCACCCGCACGCCCAGCTGGTTGGCCACCGGCCGTTCGCGGCCGGGCACGCCGGTGTGGATCGGCGAGTTCAGCACGCGCGGGCGGCCGAAGCCGTCGTCCACCGCCAGGGTGGTCGAGCCGCCGCCGTCGAGATTGATGGCGTCGGCCGCGCCCAGGTCGCGGAAGAAGGCGGTCAGTTCGACCAGGGTCGCGCCCTCGCTGAGCACGGTCTGGCGGCCGTCGACCACCACCAGCCAGCCGGTGCGGCCGTCGGCCGACACGCCGAAGGCGGTGCGGGGATGGCGGTCGGCCGCGTACTTGGGTCCGGCGTGCTTGAACGGCTGCTCGGCGCCGTCGACCAGCAGCACCGGCCCGGCGGCCACGGCGTCGACCACGTCCCAGCGGCAGGCGTGGCCCGAGCGGATCTCGACGAAGGATGGGTGGATGCAGAGGATGGCGTTCACCCGCGGATCGATCTCCGGAACCTCCGGCGGGGCGACGGTGACGCCGCCGACGATCACCTTGCCGACCGGATCCACGTGTTGGCCCGCATGGGGCACGAAGTCGTCGCCGCCGCGCGCGCCGGCCTTGAAGGGCGTGAAATAGCTGGCGTTGACCGCCAGCAGCGCGCCCGAGGCGGTCACGAAGTCGGAGGTGGTGCGGGCGTGATACTGGCCCGCGCCGTCGTTGGGCGGCGAGACGAAGAGATGCACCCGCGGGCTGGCCAGGTCGAGCTGCACGACGTGGAAGACCTGCTTAAGCGGGTTTTCGCGCGTCTCGCTCCAATAGGTGACGCCTTCGGAAAGCGTGCTGGACTCGCTGCGGCCAAAGGCCGTCTGCGGCGTGGCGGGGATGTGGACGCTGGCGCAGGCGGACAGCAGCAGCAGGCCGCCGAGAGCGGCGGCGCGCACGAGGGACTGGAACACGGGCAAGCTTACGGACTGTGGATCGGCCCCGTCGCGCCGTAGACGGACGGTTTCCCGGCCAGATAGGCCCGCCGCCACGGCTTGGAAAGGTTCTCCGCGAAAAACCCTTGGTTTTCAACGCCGTGTTCGCCTGTCGGGCGAGCCGGCCTAGCGCGGCTCGCGGCTGACGACGAAATCGGCGAACGGCGAGGCGGCCAGTTCGCGGCCGATCACCTCGGCCGCCAGCCTGTAGTCGACCACCAGGCAGAAGGCTTCCATCGATCCCGACCCGCTGGAGCCGCCGTCGCAATGGCCCAGGCCCAGCCAGCCGGTGACCTCGTCGAGGAAGTCCTCCAGGGCGTGGCAACGGTCGAGGTCTTCGACGGAGCCCATGCCGTCGATGGGGACGCTGACCAGGAGGCCGGCCATCCGCGAATCCGGAACGGCCTTGAAGCCGTCGGCGCGGGCCGCGGCGGCGATGCGCTCGACGATCTTGCGCTGGGCGCGGGCGTCGGCGGCGGGATGCTCGACGACCTCGCCGCGTTCGCCGCAGGGGCCGAAGTGCTCGACCACCGTCTCGCCGTCGACCCAGGCCTCGCGATAGTGCAGGCGCCCTTCGACGCGCTTGTGCAGCTTGATCGTGGCGACGGGCTCTTCGGCCGGGCTGAAGCGCGCCAGATAGGCGGCGATGTCGGCCGGCTGCACCTCGACCGGCGCGTGCGACACGAGCGCGGCCATGGCGGCCGGCGGCGGCATGAAGCCGATGGACTGTATCCCGCCCTCCGCCGTCGCATGGACATAGATCGGCTTCAGGGACGCAAGGGTGGCGGGCGGCTGGGCCTTCAGGGCGACGGCCGCGCGGTCGACGGCGGCGGCCAACGCGTCACGCTCGGCCGGGGTGATCCGGGTCTTGTGAACGGCGGCCAGGGCGGCCCTGGCGCCGACGGCGACGGCCTCGACGCGATCGAGCCAGCGGTCGCCGATCCAGGCGTCGTAGTCGAGGCCGGCGCCGGCGATGAACGTCCGGTCGGCGCGCGAGAAACTGCCGCTGCTCTTGCGGGGCGTGGACGAGGCGGGGTGGTCCACGCCGAAGGCGATGCTGAGTTCGTCGATGTGCTCGAACGGCGGGGCCGTCTCGCAGTCGGCGGTCAGCAGGGGCGCGAAGGCGTCGACCGTCTCGCCGACGGCCTTGGTGTCCGGGTAGCCCCAGAAAATTCGCATGGTGACGCGCATGGTTCCCCCCCGTTCGCGCTTCAGTCTGTCTCGCCGACGATCCTTCGAACCAGATCCAAGTCGGCCGGCTTGTCGACGTCCACGGCCGCCAGGCCGTCCTGGGCGCGCACGGCGGCGGCGCGGACGCCGGCCAGGGCGCCCAGGCGGGCGATGGCCTCGTCCAGGGTCAGCAGGCCCAGCAGATAGCGGAACAGCAGGCCCGGGCCGAGCATGGCGGCGATCTTCCAGGGCTGCTTGCGGTTCTGCTCGACCCGCCGCCACAGGGCGATGGCGGGCAGGGCGACCTCGCTGCGGAAGAGGAAGAGGTTGCAGCCCGAGAACCGGCCGTCGCGGAACTTCAGGTAGGTGCGCTTGGTGTCCGGGGCTGCGGCGCGCACGCGCTCTTCCGGGGCCAGCATCAGGGCGACGTCGGCGTCCTCCGGGGCGTCGGCCAGGAACTGGGTGATCCACTCGGCCTTCAGCAGGGCGTGGTCGACCGTGGTGATCAGCAGCGGGAAGCCGAGGGCTTCGGCGCCCGCGCGCACGCTCTGGCTGGGGCCCTCGGTCGAGGCGTCGATGGCCTTCACGCCTTCGGGCAAGGCCGAGACGATGGCCGCGTCGGAGGTCGAGACGCCGATGGCCTGAGCGCCGGCGGCCTGGACGGCGCCGAGCACGCGGTCGAGCAGGGTGCGCCCCTGCAGCGTGATCAGCCCCTTGTGCGAGACGCCGGCATAGGCGGCGGCGCTGTCGACCTCGCCCGGCCGCGAGCCGGCCAGGACCAGGGCCTTGAAGCCTGTCACGCCCCTTGGGATCACAGCGCCTTCTCGTAAATCCGATAGGTCTTGTAGATCTGCGCGCCGAGAGACTCGGCGATGCGGCGCATGGGCATGTTCTCTTCCAGCACCCACGAGATCTCGAAACGCTCGTAGCCCAGCGCGAGAGCCGACGTGCGGCCGGCGTGCATCATCTGGAACGGCAGCATGCGGCCGCGGATGCTCTCGGAGAACTTGCGCTTCACGCCCATCAGCGGGATGCGGGCCGACTTCACGCGCTTGACCTTCAGCCGCCACAAGAGCTTGGCCCAGCCGAACGGCAGCAGCTTGCCCTTCAGGTCGCGGATCGCCTCATTGACGTTGGGCAGGAACACCAGGAAGCCGGCGGCCTCGCCGTCGATCTCTGCGAACCAGGTCAGGCGCTTGTCGATGACAGCCTTCAGGGCCTTGGCCAGCTGGGCGGTCTCGGCCTCGGTGGTGGGGGTGAAGCCCCAGTTGTCCTTCCAGGCGTCGTTGAGGATCTCGGTCAGGGTGACCACCTCTTCGTCGTAGCGGCTCATGTCCAGCTGGCGCAGCACCACGCCCTCGGCCGGCGGGCGCTCGGCCCGGCGGCGGACGGCCGGGGGCAGGTCGCCGTGCATCAGGGTGAAGTAGGCGTAGACGTCCTTGGCCTTGGCGTAGCCCTGCTGCTCGACGCGGCCCCCGGCATAGGCCGGGTCGTGGCCCATCATCACCATCGGCGGGGTGTCGAAGCCGTCGATCAGCAGGCCGACCTCTTCGTTGATCGACAGGTTGAACGGGCCCATGGCGTGGGTGCGGCCGCGCTCGCGCAGCCAGGCCTCGGCCGCCGCGAACAGGGCGGCGAAGACGTCGGCGTCGTCCTCGGCGGCGATCAGGCCGAAGTGGCCGTCCAGGCGCCCAGGGACCTTCTGCGGCGTCAGCTCGTCGATCTGGGCGCTGATCCGGCCGACGTCGCGGTCGCCGCGCACGGCCAGGAACAGCTGCACCTCGGCATGGGCGAAGAACGGGTTGGTCTTGGGCGACAGCGCCTCGGTGCGCTCCAGCTCCAGGGGCGCGATCCAGCTGGGATCCTTGGCGTTGAGGCGCGAGGGCAGGGCGATGAAGCGCTTCAGCTCATCGGGCGTGCGCACGGGCAGGACCGAGATCGCCTCGGCCGCGGAATCGAAAGGCATCATCCCTCCAGGGATACGAAGGCGCGCACCGCGAGGGCGGCGAAGACGGCGGGCGCGGCCCAGGCGGCCAGGATCGGCGACAGGGCGCCGGATTCGCCCAGGGCCGACAGCAGGCCGTCGGCGACCAGGTAGACGAGGCCCGCGGCCAGACCCGAAGTCAGCAGGATCGCGCCCTGGCCGCTGCGGAAATTGGCCCAGGCGACGGGCGCGCTGAGCAGCAGCATGACCAGCGCCGCGATCGGGCCGGAGAAGGCCGTCTGCAGGCGCGTGGCGTAGAAGCTCTGCGGCCGGTCCGAACCGCCGTTCTCGAGCGCCCGGCGGGCCGAGGCGGCCGAAGGGGCGGGGGCGTCGGCGAACAGGGCCTGGACGTCGTCGGGGCGCAGGCTCGTGGGCCAGGTGGCCGAGGCGGCGACCATGGGCTCGACGCGATCACCGATGAAGCGGGTGGTGACGGGCTTCACCAGCCGCCAGGCGCCGTTCTGATAGGCGGCCACGGGGGCGACGACCCGCTCGGTCAGGGCGCCGGCCTTGTCGCGGCGATAGATGGTCAGGTCGCGCAGCTCGGCGCCGCTTTCGGTCGCTTCCTTGGCGGTGACCAGGTCTTCGCCGGCGCGGAACGTGCGGGCGCTCGGGGCCTTGCGTTCGGCGACCGGGGTGGTGGCCGCCCACCAGGCGCCGAGCGTCGGGTCGGTGCGCGGCGAGATCACCTGGGCGCACAGCGCGTCGAGGCCGAGCACGGCGATCGCCACCGGCACGGCCATCAGCACGATGCGGTAGCCCGAAATCCCGCTGGCGCGCATGGCGACCACGGCGTTCTCGCGGGCCAGCTGCGAAAAGGCGAACAGCCCGCCGGCCAGCACGCCCAGCGGGGCGATCTGCTCGAACAGGCGCGGGGCGCGCAGGGCCGCGTAGTAGAAGACGCCGGCGACGCCGAGGCCGCGGTCAAGGATGTCGGTGGTCACTTCCAGTAGGTCGAGGATCTGCAGGATGGCCATCAGCACGAGGATCGCCCCCAGCACGCGCGTGGCCACCGCGCGCAGGACGTAGAGCTGCAGCTTCATGCGGCGCGCTCCTTGCGCTGGAAGATCTTGAGCGCGCGACGGATCCAGGCGCTCATGGCCAGGACGAGGCGCGAGATCGGCGTGTCGCCGGGCCGCGTGCGGCTGCCGACGAACAGCCAGACGGCCAGGCCCGTGAACACCAGGAACGGCGCGGCGACGGCGGGCAGCGGGGCGAGCCGGCCGGACTCCGCCAGGCTCTGGCCCAGCAGCAGGCTGTGCTGGAAGGCCAGCAGCAGCACCCCGGCCAGCAGCAGGCCCGGCGCGCGGTTGCCGCGCTTGGCGGCCAGGCCCAGCGGGAAGGCCAGCAGCGGCAGGAACGGCAGGAAGGCCGCGCGGGCCAGACGGCCGTAGAACTCGGCCCACAGGGTGGCCTTGGGCACGACGGGGGTGGGCGACCTGGCCTGGTTCACCAGCTCGCCCAGGGTCAGTTCGCGCTCGTCGCCGCCTCTGGCGCGAAGGAGCCCGGCGGCCGCCTTCAGCGGGGCCTGGGTGGTCAGGTCGTCGAAGGCGAGGCTGCGGTAGTTTCCGCGCGCGTCGCTGCCGATGCGGCGGCCGGACTTCAGGCGCATGGTCACGGTCTTGCCGTCGGCGGCCACCTGCAGGGTGGCGGTGGCGGCGGTGATAAGCTCCTCGTGGCCGGCCGCGTCGGGGCGACGGATGAAGACCCGGGTCAGGGTCTGGCCGGCGAGGTCGGCGCTGTCGGCGGTCATCAGCGATCCGTCGTCGTCGATGAAGGCGCCGCCGGAGAGGCGGCCGTTCCAGCCCGCGTTGACGGCCGCGTGCATCACGGCGCGATAGGCGTAGCGGCTGTAGGGCTGGACGTAGCCGAACACGGCGATGCTGAAGACGCTAAGCGCCAGGCCGATGCAGACGAACGGCGCGGCGACCCGTTCGAGGGATTGTCCGCCGGCCAGCAGGGCGTCGATCTCGGACCCGTCCGACAGCTTGCTGATGACGATGAACAGGGCGACGAAGAAGGCCACGGGCAGGGCCAGGCCCAGATAGTGCGGCACAAGGTTGAGGGCCAACTGGGTGACGTAGTCGAAGCGGGCGCTGCTCTGCGACAGCAGGTCGAGCAGGCGCAGCACGCGCTCGAGCAGCAGGGCGACCACGGTCAGGCCCAGGCAGCCGATCAGCGGCCAGGTCAGCAGTCGCAGCAGGTAGCGGTCGATCAGGCCCAGGGGCGTCAGCCGCCGCGGGTCGAGCTTCTTCTTCGGCTTGCTCACGCCGCATCCCACGCTTGGGCGAACTCGTAGGCGAGGTTGGCGACGGCGTCGTCGTCGAGGGCGACGGCGGTCCCCAGGGCCGGGGCGGCGGGCCAGCCGGCGTCGGGGAAGCTTAGCCCCCCATGCTCACGCGCGCCCTCGTAGCGGGGCAGGACGTGGAAATGCACGTCGCGATCGACCATCATCAGCATCAGGTAGTTGATCTTCTCGTAGGCGACCCTGGCCTTCAGGACCCGTTCGATCCCGGCGACGGCGACCCGCATGTCGGCGAAGGCCTCGGGGCTCAGTTCCGAGAACGCCTGCACGGGTTCCTTGCATATCAGGACGAGAGACCCGAAAGTCGGCTGCTTGGGGCGGACCAGCACCAGCCAGCGATCGGTCTCGGCGACTTTCGAGCGGGGGTAGCCGAACGCGAGGGCTGTGGGATTGGGCATGCGGCGACCGATACTGCAGGCGAGTCCGCGGACGCGGGTCGCGACGCGGCGACAATAGGGACACGGCGTTTTACATGGAAGCACGAACCGTTCTTCCGACCCTCGCGGCGCTAGGGACGCTGCTGGGCGTGCTGGGAATGGCGGCGCCGGCGGCGGCGCGACAGGATTGCGCGGGTCGCGACGCGGGCGTGCGGCTGACCGTCGAGGTCGGTCGCCTGAAGTCCGACGCGGGCCTGGTGACGGTGACCGTCTATCCGTCCGATCCCAGCCGGTTCCTGGCCCCGCGCGGCAAGCTGCTGCGGCTGCGGGTGCCGGCCAACGCCCCGACCACCCAGGCCTGCTTCAACCTGCCCAAGGCCGACGTCTATGCGGTGGCCGTCTATCACGACAGCAACGGCAACCGGGATTTCGACCGCAACGCCGTCGGCGTTCCGACCGAGGGCTACGGCTTCTCCAACGACGCCCCGTCGCGCTTCGGCGTGCCGTCGTTCGATTCGGCGCGGTTCAGCGTGAAGCCGGGCGACAACACGATCCGGGTGCGGATGCGCTACGGGAAGTAGGGGGCTTGGATCCTCCCCCGATGAGGAAGGATCTAGATGAGCGAATACCGCCCCAGCTCGCGGATCCCGCCCGTCTCCGGGTCAAGGCCGCGCGCGATCACCCGCAGGGAGAACGCGCCGTCGCGCTCCTCGATCTCCAGCGCGTGCCAGCGGGCCGGCGAGTGGCCGCCGATCCAGGCCGAGGCCGACGGGACGCCCAGCACCGGGATCGACCCGCCGTCAGGGCCGGGCAGGCTGGCCGTCAGCGACTCGTGGGCGTGGCCGTGCAGCACGAGGTCGGCGCCCCGGCGGGCCAGGACGGCGCGGAGTTCCGCCTGGTCGTCGAGGGACTTGCGCGACGACACCGCGCCCGCGTTGGGCGGATGGTGCAGCAGCACCACCTTGAAGCGGTCGGCGTAGGCGGGGGCGGCCAGCAGGGCGTCCAGCTTCTCCAGTTGTTCGGGCCCCAGACGGCCGGTGGCCAGGTGCGGGGCCGTGGGCACGGCCGAGCACAGGTTGAACAGGGCCAGCGGGCCGCGCAGGCGCACCTGCGGGAAGGCGACCTCCTCGTCGTCGCCCAGCCAGGCGGTCCAGGGCGCGAAGCGGGCCTGCGCGCTTTCGCCGACCAGGGCGTCGTGGTTGCCGGGACTGACGGTGATCGTCTCGGCCGGACCCAGGGACTCCAGCCAGGCGGTGGCGGCCGCCACCTCGGTTTCGGACGCGAAGTTGGTGAGATCGCCGGTGATCGCCACATGGTCTGGGGCGTGGGCCCGCAGGTCGGCGATCAGGGCGGCCAGCACCTCGGGCCGGTGCACCTTGCGCTTGCGGCGCCAGGCGATGCGGCTGAGCAGGCGCTTGGACGCGACGTCGCGCAGGCGAAAGGCGCCGGGCGGCGGCGGCAGGTGAGGGTCGGAAAGATGGGCGAGACGGAATATCGACAAGAGCGACCGGCGCGATTGTGGCGGATTTCACCGAAGCTGCTTATCAATCGCCTCGGCTTTCAAGGGGTTTAAGTTCCGGTGACGGGTGAAATCAATCCGGCGGGTTCGCGCGCGCTGACGGTGGGCGAGAGCCAGGGGCGCATCTGGGGCATGACCTCGGGCGAGCGGCTGTCGCGCATCTATCGCCGAACGGGCCTTTCCGAGGGCGCGGGGGCCGGCGACACGGTCGTCGTCCACGCCGGCTGGGTGTTCGACGAGTCGCTGGTCAAGGCCCTGGCCGGCCGGCCCTGGGCGGTGCTGGTCGACGAGGCCGGCGCGGCCACGGCGGTCAACGCCCCGGCCGAGGTCGCCGAGGCCGCG
>JASGDR010000104.1:0-4489 GCA_047607095.1 Caulobacter sp. | reverse complement strand
TACTGGGGTCAGCCGCGCATTCTCATGCACGTTCATCCGGGGCCTCCGGCGCTAGGGTTTGGAGCTTCGCAACCCCAGCCTCTCAGCACCGCCCCGGGTGAACAACCTTCATAGCTTCGACACCTAGGCGGCCTTCTCCACCGGCACCACCAGCACCAGGCAGGCGCCGCGCGGATGCGGCTCCCAGACAATGGCGCCGCCGATCGCTTCGGCGCGGCGCTGCTGGTTGGCCAGTCCACGCCCCATCGACGGCGCGGCCGGGTCGAAGCCCCGGCCATCGTCGCGCACCCGGATCTCGACCCGGCCGTCGGCGGTGGTCACCGACACCGCCACCTCGCCGGCGCCGGCGTGCTTGAGGATGTTGGCGAAGGCCTCCTGCAGGATGCGCAGGATGTGCAGGGCATGACGCTGGTCCAGCCACTCCAGCGGCGGCACCTCGCCCGCGCTCCAGCTCAGCCTGACGCCGCTGGCCTCCAGGCGCGGCTGCAGGCGGAACCGCAGGGTGGCCAGCAGCAGCAGCAGGTCGGTCTCGACCGGCTCCATGGAGTCGATCGTCAGCTTCAGATCGTCGATGCAGCCGCGCAGCATGCCCACGACGTCGAGCTTGGCCGCCTGCTCGCCCTCCAGGGCCCGCAGCGTGCCGACCAGGGTCGAGCCCAGGCCGTCGTGCATGTCCTGCATCAGCCGCTGGCGTTCCTGGTGCAGCAGCTCGCGGTGCTCGACCTCGCGCAGCCGCGCGTGGCTGGCGGTCAGTTCGGCCTCGCGCCGGGCCAGGCGCCGCGCCAGGTCGGCCTTGGCCTGGGTCGCCGTCTCCAGCGCCTCGGTGTAGCGGCTGAACATCACGTACCAGAAGATCAGGGTGAACCCGACGCCGGCGAAGTTGGTCAGGAACACGCTCTCGATGTTCACCAGGTTCTGCTGCAGCGCCACGTCGTAGAGGCCCGAGGCCAGGGTCACCAGGCACCAGACCGCCAGCAGCGTCGAGAAGCTGAAACCGGCCCGCCCCGCCTGGCGCAGCCACTTGGCGGCGACGCCCAGGCCCAGCGCCAACATGTTGAGGTAGATCAGCGCCGAGATCAGGGTGGCGTCCAACAGGCCCGGCAGGGTCGCGATCGTCCACGCGCCGCCGTTGAGGACGATGGCCAGGGTCAGGCGCGGCTGGCGGATCCCCTGCAGCTCGCCGGCGAACAGGTGCAGCACCACGATCATCCAGTAGGGCGAGTTTACGGTGATCCAGCCGAACCAGGCGTCGGAGACCGCCAGCGGATGCACCCCGACGAAGGTGTGCAGCATGCGCAGGAAGCACACGGCCGACATCGCGAAGAACAGCAGGTAGATCGCCTCGTCGCGCCGGCTGAACCAGACGAAAAGCGCGAAGACACCCGTGGCCAGGAACGCCGCCGCCGAGAAGGCCGGCAGCTGCACCTGGAAGAACTCCCGCAGGTAATAGCGCGGCGCCAGCTCGCGGTAGGTCCCGATCCATACCGACGAGAACGCCCCGCCGATCCCGCGCACGTGCTGCAGGCGCACGTCCAGAGTGCTCGGCGGATGCGAGGCGGCGGTGCGCGGCAGGGCGATCCAGAGCGGCTGGTTCGAGCCGTTCCATTGCAGGTTGGCGTGCGACTGCTCGATCAGCCTGCCGTCCGCGTAGATCGCCAGCGTGCCGTCGGACTTCCAGCGTGGAATGTAGAGATAGAGCTGGTGGCCGTCGTCGGGCTGGCGCGGAACGCGCAGGGCGTACCAGCTGACCTGGGTGGCGATGCGCTGTGGCGCGGCGTCGGCGGTCGGCAGCCAGGCCGGCTTGGGCGCATGCGGCAAGGTCACCATGACGCCGCCGCTTCCTGCGTCCGGCGCGGGCGGCGGCGGCTGGTAGCCCACCGTCGGGACGGTGGTCAGCCGGGCGGTGGTGATCCGATCGCCCCCCGCCCCGGCCTGCACGACGACGGCGAGGATCACGGCGACCAGCCCGGCGAAGGCCAGGGCGATCAGCGGCGCCCAGCGGTTCGACACCGTCGGGCGTTCAGAGGATGCCATGGGCGCGGGCCTCGAACACCGCCTCGGTCTTCGAGCGGACCTCCAGCTTGGTGTAGATGCGCCGCACGAAGGTCAGCACGGTGTTGCGCGACACGCCCATCAGCTCGGCGATCTCGTCGAACGAGAAGCCGCGGGTGATCAATTGCAGCGTCTCCTTCTCGCGCTCCGACAGACTGGGGACAGCGCCTCTGTCGGCGGGCGCTCCTTCCTCCGCCGGACGCTCGCTCCGCTGCTCGTCGGGACGAAAGCGCATCAGCACCTGCCTGGCGATGCGGGGGCTGATCGGGCTGCCGCCGCCGTGCAGCACCCGGATGTCCTGGGCGATGGTCGGCAGCGGGCTGTCCTTGAGCAGGTAGCCGCTGGCGCCGGCCTCGATCGAGGCGATGACGTGATGCTCGTCGGCGAAGGTGGTCGCCACCATGATCGCGCAGTCGGGCCAGCGGCCGTGCGCTTCGCGGATGACGTCGATGCCCGAGCCGTCGGGCAGGCCCAGGTCCACCACCAGCACGTCGGCCGGCGGGCCGGACAGCCTGGCCCGGGCCTGGGCGACGGTGGCCGCGACGCTGGCGATCGTCAGGTCCGACGCGCCGCTCAGGGCCGTGCGAAAGGCCTCCTGAAACGCCGCGTCGTCCTCCACCAGAACGACGCGGAGCGACGAAGGCTTTTCCGGCGGCTGCGGCGTCGCCTCGGCGGCCATGCGGATTTCCCCTGTTTCGACCCCTGTCCAGGTCCGTCAAATTCACGCCCCCGCCCCTTCGGGCAAGGGGGCGGAGCGATCGCCCGAGTCAGCGTCATCATATCTTGCGACGGGGCCGACATTGCTCCCCAAGCGTGTGCGCGGCAACTAATGGCGGCCCGGTTGATCGCCGGGCGCGAGCGCCGGCGCCGAGACCTCCAATGCGAGGTCCGCGCCGTGGGGGGCGCACGAGGGCAAGGGACGCCGCACCACCGTGGCGGCGACGATACGGCGTCCCTTGCCGGCTCTCCGCTCGATTCCGTCGACAAACCGGCGCTCAAGGCGCCGCCATCAGCGCCAGGGGAGCGCCGCATGCCCAGCTTCAACAACACCCTCGAGATCGGGGCGGACCAGACCCGCGCCAGCACCATCTGGGGCTACGGGATCAACTGCATCACCGGCGGGATCATCGTCGGCCAGCATTGCCTGACCAGCTTCACCAAGCTCGCCCCGGTTCCGCGCAGCCTGGATAACCGGCACGCCACGGTGATCAAGTCCAGCGCCGACTACAGCAACTTCCTCAGCACGACCGCCAGCGTGTCGGTCTCGGGCCTCTCCTGGTCGGCCGCCGCGAGCATCGCCTACGCCAGCCAGTCGGCCCGCAGCGACACCTCGCTGACCTATGTGGTCGCCCGCGACGTGCGCTCGGCGGACATCTATCTCGACCTCTCCACCGCCAAGGTCGATCCGGCCGCGCTGGCCCTGCTGCAGAGCCAGGGCCCGGCCAAGTTCCTGGCGACCTACGGCACGCACTGCGTGGTCGGGGTCTCCTACGGCGGGTCCTTCGGCGGCTACATCAAGATCGACACCAGCTCGGCTTCAGACAAGGAGACCATGTCGGCCGCCCTGTCGGCTTCGGCCAAGGGCTTCGGCATGGGCGGCTCGGTCAACGCCTCCTTCAATTCCGGACTGACCTCGACCAGCACCACCTTCAGCCTGACCTCGTCGTCCTCCTCCGTCGGCGCGAACACCGGCGCCTTCGCCAGCACCGATCCCGACGGGCTGGTCAAGGCCGCCGAAAACCTGTCGCTGATCACCAACGCGACCGCCGGGGTCAACGGGGCCGCCGTCACCTTCATCTGCGTGACCTGGGACGAGTTCGACGAAATCCAGCTGGCGCTGAACGACCTGGGCCAGCCGAACGCCCTCAGCCTCGACAACTGCATGGCCAACCTGATCCAGCTGTCGGCCGAGTACAGCCAGCTCGACTATATCGTCGGCACCTGCCAGAGCGTGCTGCACAGCAACGACTTCGCCATCCCGGCCCAGCGCGGCATCCTGGCGAAAATCCTGTCGGCAGCCGTCGCCGGCCAGCACGCCATCCAGAGCCTGAGCACCGCGCAGCTCGATACGATGACGCAGGACACGCTGCAGACCTACCTGATCTCGTCGCGGCTCACCGTAAACCTCAGCCCGATCACGCACGGCCAGGTGCTGGTCAACGCCGCGTGGTACACCGACGCCGCCTTCGCCAACGCCGGCGGCTACTCGGCCACGATCCCCGTCCCGCTGAACCAGGAGTTCAAGGTCGTCAACGTCGATCACCACGACGGCAACGCCAATCTCTATGTCGCGATCAGCGTGAACGGCCAGAGCTACGGCCTCTACACGCGCTGGGACTGGGGCAACGGCAGCTATTTCGACAGCCCGCGCGTCGACATCAGCGGATCCAACGTCAACACCGCCGTCGCCAGCGCCACCTGGACCGGCGCGGCCTGG
>JASGDR010000103.1:0-5524 GCA_047607095.1 Caulobacter sp. | reverse complement strand
TTCGACATCAGCCGATGACCTCGCCGAAAGCGCGGGCGGTGCTGATTCGCGCCAGGCTCAGCGGCCCTCGGAAGGACCCACCGCGACGTTTCGCCGCGCGGCCGCGCGCGCCCGGCGCAAGGCGGCGCTCGACGATCAGAAGCGTTCGTTCCTGCGGATGGTCAGCCACGAGCTGCGCACGCCCCTGAACGCCGTGATCGGCTTTTCCGAGATCCTGGCCAGCGAGCTCTACGGCCCGCTCGGCGCGCCGCAGTACAAGGAATACGCCAAGCTGGTGCACGAGAGCGGCCTCAAGCTGCTCAAGCTGGTCAACCAGATCGTCGAGATCGCCCGCCTGGAGGGTCACGTCACCGACCTGGACGTCGCCGCCGAGCCGCTGGACGAGGCGGTCGAGGACGTCATGGCCCAGCTGCGCGCCGAGTGCGAGGCCCGCGGCGTGGTGATGAGCGCGCCGGATCTGGTCGGCATGCCCGCCGTCATGGCCGACCGCCGGGGGCTGCGCACCATCCTGTCGAACCTCCTGCAGAACGCCGTCGCCCACTCGCCGCGGGGCGGGGTGGTGACGATCGAGGCCGAGCCGGTCGGCGGCGGCATGGTCGAGATCTCGATCCGCGACCAGGGCGAGGGGGTGGAGCAGGGCGACCTGCAGCGCCTGCTGCGGCCCTTCGAGCAGGCGGGGACTTCGCTGACCCGCAGCGGCGAGGGCGCGGGCCTGGGCCTGCCGATCGTCGACCTGCTGGCGCGGGCGATGAACGGCGCGCTGCGGCTGAAGTCGGCGCCGGGGGCGGGTCTGACGGCGATCGTCACCCTGCCGGCCGCCTGACGGCTTGCATCGCGGCCTCGCCCCGCCTACACGCCGCGCCATGAGCACCGACCCCAACGCCGCCCTCGACGAACTGGCCGACGAGTTCGAAATGCTCGGCGACTGGGAAGAGCGCTATCGCTACGTGATCGAGCTGGGCAAGGACCTCGAGCCGCTCACGCCCGAGGAGCACTCGGAAGACAACAAGGTGCGCGGCTGCGCCAGCCAGGTGTGGCTGGTCACCGAGCCGCAAGGCGACGGCGCGATCCGCTTCCGCGGCGACAGCGACGCCCACATCGTCAGCGGCCTGATCGCGATCGTGCTGCGGCTCTATTCGGGCGCAGCGGCCAAGGACATCGTGGCCTTCGACGCCTCGGCGGCCATGGCGCGCCTGGGTCTGTCGGAAGCCCTGTCGTCGCAGCGCTCCAACGGCCTCAAGTCGATGGTCGCCCGCATCCAGCGCGACGCGGCGGCGGTGGCGGGCGCCTAGAAGAACCCGGCCCGGTTCCCGATGAACACGATGGCCACGACGATCAGCAGAAGCTGGATCAGCCAGTTCACGGGCGAGGGGATCGGCGAGCGCTGGACGGCGTAGAGCGCCAGGCCCAGCAGCACGAGGGCGATGATGACGGTGATCAGAATGCTCATGGCGCGGTAACCCGCGTTCGGCGCGCTTGGTTCCGGCCGTGCTTGAGCCGCCGCTTCCGATCTTCTATGGCCCGCCCATGACTTCGCCCTGGCGCATCGCCGCCCTCTACCGCTTCGCGACCTTCGACGATCCCGACGCGATCCGCGCGGATCTCGCCAGGCTGTGCTGCGGGCTGAAGATCAAGGGCACCCTGCTTCTGGCCCGCGAGGGGATCAACGGCACCATCGCCGGCGCGCCCGAGTCCATCGACGCGGTCATCGCCCATATCCGAACCCTGCCGGGCTGCGAGACGCTGGAGCTGAAGTTCGCGGAAGCCGACCATCCGCCGTTCCACCGGTTGAAGGTCAAGGTGAAGGCCGAGATCGTCACCCTGGGCGAACCTGATCTCGACCCGGCCCGCAATCACGGCGTCCACGTCGATCCGGCCGACTGGAACGCCCTGATCGCGCGGCCCGACGTCGTCGTGATCGACACCCGCAACGGCTACGAGGTCGACTGCGGCACGTTCGAGGGCGCGATCGATCCGAAGACGCCCAGCTTCGCCGACTTCCCCGCCTGGTTCGACGCCTTCCGCGAGACCTGGGATCCGGCCGCGCCGGCGCCCAAGGTCGCCATGTTCTGCACCGGCGGCATCCGCTGCGAAAAGTCGACGGCCCTCCTGAAGGCGCGCGGCGTCGAGGAGGTGTTCCACCTCAAGGGCGGCGTCCTGAACTATCTGGAGACTGTGCCGGAGGCCGAAAGCCTGTGGCGCGGCGAGTGCTTTGTCTTCGACGAACGGGTGGCCGTCGGCCACGCCCTGTCGCAGGGCAGCCATGTGCTGTGCCGGGGCTGCCGCATGCCGGTCTCGGAGGAGGGGCGGGCCTCGCCGTTCTATGTCGAGGGCGTCTCCTGCGCGCGCTGCCACGACGCGCGCTCCGACGACCAGAAGGCCCGCTACGCCGAACGCCAGCGCCAGGCGGCCCGGGCGGTCGAGCTGGGCATCGACCATGTCGGCGCGGCCTTTCCCGAGAAGCCGCCGCGCGAGCCCTGACGGATCGCCCCGCGCCGCACGGCGTTATTCCTCCGCCCCTTTCTAGGACATGGAGAGACGCCATGGTCGCCTACGACCCCACCCTGACTTCCGGCCAGACGAACGGCGCCGGTCCCGCCCGCGCCCGCCAGGGCCTGATCGACACGTTGTCGGACAAGGTCTCGACCTTCCTCGATCAGCATTCCAAGCCGGCCGAGCCCCAGGCCCCGGTCGCCGACTACGCGGTGTCGCCGGCGAAGAAGCCGCTGACCGTCGCCGGCCGCGAGATCCAGCTGGGCGGCCGCACCGTTCCCCTTGCCGTCGCCGTGCTGGGCGGGGCGGTGCTGGCGGGCCTCCTCATCAACAAGCGCACGCGCGGCGCGGCGCTGACGGCGGCGGGCGCGGCCTGGACCTTCCTGCAGTCGAAGAAGCCGTAAGGCCCTGCTTGGAGCCTTTCGGAAGGGGGCCGCGTTGCTGCGGTCCCCTCCACCGAGAAGCCACAGGAGCCGAACCATGGCCCACACCAACGAAGACCACATCAAGCTCGTCAACGGCCTGGTCGAGATCACCATCGACAGCGCCGACGGCTACGAAGCCGCCGCCCGCGACGCCGAGAGCCGCAGCTTCAAGACCCTGTTCGAGGCCCGCGCCCAGGAACGTCGCGGCGTCGTTTCCGACCTCCAGGGCGAGGTCCGCCGCCTGGGCGGCACGCCCGACGACGACGGCAGCATCCTGGCCGCCGCCCACCGGGTGTTCCTGAATGTCCGCGACGCCCTCACCCAGGGCGACGAGTCGGTGGTCAAGACCGTCGAGGACGGCGAGGACCACATCAAGGCCAAGTATGAAAAGGCGCTGCAGGACCTCGACGTCCAGCCGGAAACCCGCCGCGCCATCGAAACCGCCTACGCCAAGGTCAAGGCGGGCCACGACCAGATGCGCGACATCAAGCGCGCGCAGAGCCACTGAAGACGCTGAGCGAGGCGGCGGTCGAATCCGGCCGCTGCCTGCCCATGGTCCTCGTCCTTCGACAAGCTCAGGATGAGGACCATGGCTTGGCGCGGCGCTCGACCGAAACCTCACCCTGAGCTTGTCGAAGGGCGGGGTTTCGTCGCACTGCCGCTCACGACATGCCGTAGTGCGCCGCCAGGCGCTGCAAGGCCGCCTTCAGGGCGGTCTTGCCCGTTCTGGGCCTCAGGCCCAGCGCGATCTCCGTCGCCTGCAAGGAGGCTCCGTACAGGCAGATCGGCGACAGGATCGCCCGCTGCTCGGGCGCCAGCGCCGTCATCGCCCGGGCCATGCGGGCCTTGGCGTCGATCGAGCGTTCGACGGGGTCGAGACGCGGACCGCCGCCGCGCGGAGACGGGTCCCAGTTCATGGTCAGGCGGCCCAGCAGGCCGCAGGCGTGGGCGTCGGCCGCCAGGCGCTCGCCCGCGGCCCGCTCGACGGCGGTGAGCAGGCCGCGGCGGAACAGCCAGTCCAGCGGCGCCTCGCCGAAATTGGCGCGATGGGTCACGGCGGCGCCGTTCTTCTCGACCACCGTCTTTTCGCCCTCGACCACGCCCGGACGGCCGGGCGGAGGGGGCGGCTCCACGCGAACCAGGCGCCAGCCGCCCTCGGCGCGCGGGATCAGCCGGTGGACCAGCTTGCGGAAGGCGGCCTCGTCGATGGTCAGCATCGGGCGGCGGCCGCGGGCGAAGCGCACGGCGTAGGCCAGGCCTTTCGCCTCGATCACCGAGCCGGCGCGGGCCAGCAGGCGGGCGGCGCGATCGGCCAGATGTTCGGCCTCAAGGTCGCGCTCGAGAACGGCGGCGGCGTTCATTGGCCGATCCCCGCGGCGTTGACGAAGATCATGCCCGTCAGGTCCGGGATGGTCTCGGGCGCCTGGCGCACGCAGGCCTCCAGCGCGTTCATGCGGGCGTCGAAAACCCGGTCCTCGCGCATGTCCTCGATGCGGTGGCAGGCGTAGGCGCAGGTGGTGCGGTCGCGACCGAAGGCCAGGGCCACGCGGGCCAGAGGCCAGTGGAAGATCACGTGAGCCAGGTAGATGGCGATCTGCCGCGCGCGGGCGGCGGCCTTGGACGTGCGCTTGTCCGAGACGATCTCGCCGGGCGCCACGCCGGTGGCCAGGGCCACGGCGTGGGTGACGAAGGCCGCGGCCAGGCGGTCGCGACGCGGATCGGGCGAGATCGCCCAGGCCTCCTCCAGGATTTGAGCGAGCATGGCGGTCCCTCAAGAGCGGCGCCCCCACGGCGCCCATGAGCATCAGCCTAGGCTGATATTCCTCTTGTAGGATAACTTTCCTATTTCGCGCGTCTAGTCGGAATTTAAACCACTGATTGTATTGCGCGGACCTGCCGCCTATCCCCGTCCGGCGACGGGGATAGGCGCTCGGGAGGTCAGGGCTTGGCGGGCGCGGCCGGAGCGCCCGCCGCCGGCGGGTTGGGCTTCAGCAGTTCGGCCTCGATGGCGACCTTGACCTCGTCGCCGACGCCCATGGTCGAGCCGGGCTTGGGCACGCCGTAGCTGACGCCGAAGTCCGAGCGCTTGAAGCTGCCGCTCAGCGAGAAGCCGATGCGGGCGTTGGGGTCCATCGGCGGGAAGCCGCCGTAGCCGCCGTTGAACTTGGCCTGCAGGGTCACCGGCTTGGTCACGCCGTGCAGGGTCAGGTCGCCGGTGACGTCGGCGGTGTCGGGACCGGTGGGCGCGACCTTGGTCGAGCGGAAGGTGATGGCCGGATACTTGGCCGCGTCCAGCCACTCGGCGCCCAGCAGTTCCTCGGTGAAGCCGGGCGGCGGGGCGGGCAGGCTCAGGGAGCCGGTCTTGATGCTGGCCTCGACGTGGGCGTCGGCGGGCGCCTTGGGATCGAGGGTCAGCTTGACGTCGAAGTCGCTGAAGCGCGCCGTGTACCAGGAAAAGCCCAGGTGATTGACCTTGAACGACAGGTCGGCGTGGGTCTTGTCCAGCTTGTATTCGCCGGCCGGCAGGTCGGCGGGCGGCTTGGCGGGAGCGGCCGGCGTCGCGGCCGGGGCTTCGCCCGCCGCCGGCGGGGCCTGCGTCTTGGCGG
>JASGDR010000102.1:0-4956 GCA_047607095.1 Caulobacter sp. | reverse complement strand
ATGAAGCCCGCGCCGGTGACGCCCGCCGCGCCCTTGGACGACAGCATGGCCACGGAGAGCAGCAGCAGCTGTTCCTCCAGCGACAGGTGGACGCCGGTGGCCTGGGCGATGAACAGGGCCGCCAGGGTCATGTAGATGTTGGTGCCGTCCAGATTGAACGAGTAGCCCAACGGCACCACCAGGCCGACGACCGGCTTGGCGCAGCCGGCGCGCTCGAGCTTCTCGATCAGGCTGGGCAGGGCCGATTCCGACGAGCTGGTGCCCAGCACCAGCAGCAGTTCGCCCTTCAGGTAGCGGATGAGCTTGAGGATCGAGAAGCCGTTGAACCGGGCCACCGCGCCCAGCACCACCAGCACGAAGATGGCCGAGGTGGCGTAGAAGGTTCCGACCAGGGCGGCCAGGTTCACCACCGAGCCGATGCCGTACTTGCCGATGGTGAAGGCGAAGGCCCCGAAGGCGCCGATCGGGGCGGCCTTCATCAGGATGGCGACGAGCTTGAAGAAGGCGTGGGCCACGGCTTCCAGCAGGTCGATCACCGGCTGGCCGCGGTCGCCGACCAGGGCCAGGGCGATGCCGAACATCACCGAGAAGAACAGCACCTGCAGGATGTCGCCGTCGGCGAAGGCGCCGGCCACCGTGGCCGGGATGATGTTCATCAGGAAGCCGACGATGGTCGTCTCGTGGGCCTTGGCGGCGTAGTCGGCGACCTTGGCGTTGTGCAGCGTGCTGGGATCGACGTTCATGCCCGCGCCGGGATGCACGGCGTTGGCGATGATCAGGCCGACGATCAAAGCCAGGGTCGAGAAGGTCAGGAAATAGGCGAAGGCCTTGAGCGCCACGCGGCCGAAGCGGCCGAGGTCGCGCATGCCGGCGATGCCGGTGACCACCGTCAGGAAGATCACCGGGGCGATGACCATCTTCACCAGCTTGATGAAGGCGTCGCCCAGCGGCTTCAGGGCCTCGCCGAGGCCGGGCCAGAAGTGGCCGATCAGGGCCCCGGCGGCGATGGCGACCAGAACCTGGACGTAGAGATGCGTGTACCAGGGGCCGTGGCGCGGCGGCGCGGCGGCGGCGTCGGACTGGGGCAGCATGGCTGGTCTCCGCACCGCCGTCGCCGACCCCCGACGCCCCTGCGGCGGGGCATAGATGTCCCGCCGACGCGCCGTCGGGCAAGCCCCTTCGAAAGCCGAGGGGGCCGAAAGGCCTTACGACTTGGGCTGCTTCTTCTTCAGCGGCGGATAGGCCTTTTCCACCTCTTCGGGCGTCAGCCGGCGGATCGACTGGATCGGATAGCTGTGCCGGCCCACGGTCTCGGGTACGATCACCTCGGCGTCGAGCGGCGAGCAGATCCACGAGCCGCCGCGCGACTTGAGGCCGATGCGCATGGCGGTGTCGAGGTCGAAAGAGGCGTAGAACAGCTTCAGCTCGTAGACCTCCTTGCGGGTGATCTCGATGTTCAGCGTCTTGTCGTCCACGACCTGATAGCCGCGGATGTTGTCGGCGAAGAAGCAGCCGTCGCGCCCGGACGACTTGGCCGGCTTGGCCTTGGCGGCCGCCTCGGGGGCGGGCGTGGGCGTCTGGGCGAGGGCCGGCGCGGCGACGGCGGCGGTCAGGACCAGGGCGCTGAGAACGGTGGCGGAGCGGCGCATGGCAGGGCTCTCCCGAATGGACGAGCCGACACCATAGCCCCGCAACTTCGCCGACGCATTGCCGATTTGCGGCCGATTTTGGCCTTCCGGCCGAGCCGCTTCCTTTCTAGGCGGCCTGCCGCGACAGCTCCTCGATCCAGGCGTCGAGATCGGCCCGGGCGCGGCGGACGTCGGTCCGCAGGCGCGCCAGCGGCTCGTCCAGCGGCAGCGCCTCGACGCAGGCGGTCTCCAGTTCGGCGGCCACGCGGCTGAGCTGCATGAAGCCCAGTATGCCGGCCGAGCCGGCCAGGCGGTGGGCGTCCTCGCGCAGCGCCTCGGGCGTCTCGTCCAGGAACCGCGCGTCCAGCTGCTGGCGCAGCATGTCGGCCAGCCGCGCGGTGCGGGCCGGGCCCATGGTCGCGGCCAGGGCCTCGCGCGCGGCGACCTCGTCGGCGTCCTGCGCCGAGCGCTCGGCCACGAAGCCGCCGCCGGCCAGATGCTGGGACAGGGCCTGGTCGAGGTCGCGCTCGCTCAGCGGCTTCAGCAGGTGGCCGACCATGCCGGAGTCCAGGCAGGCGGCGATCTGCTGCGGCGCGCCGCTGGCGGTGAGCGCCAGCACCGGGGCGGTCGTCAGGCCGCGGCGGCGCAGCTCGCGCGTCGCCGTCAGGCCGTCGATCACCGGCATGTGGACGTCCATCAGCACCAGGTCGAAGGCGGCGCCCTCCAGCGCTTTCAGCGCCTCGGCGCCGTCGGCGGCGGTCTCGACCGCGCAGCCGCGACGTTCCAGAAGCTCGCGGAACAGTTCGCGGTTCAGCTCGACGTCGTCGACCAGCAGGATGCGCCGGCCCGGGAAGACGGCGCGGACCGGCGTCTCGGCCGTCGCGGTCGCGGTCTGGGGACGGGCCAGGGGCAGGGGGATCTCGAAGGCGAAGGTCGAGCCTTCGCCGACGGCGCTCTCGACCCAGATCCGGCCGCCCATCAGTTCGACCAGCTCGCGCGAGATGGCCAGGCCCAGGCCGGTGCCGCCGAACGTCCGCGTGACCGAGCTGTCGGTCTGGGAAAAGCGCTTGAACAGGCGGTCCAGCTTGTCGGGCGCGATGCCCACGCCCTGGTCCTCGACACTGACGCGCAGACGCGCGCGGTCGCCTTCGACGCCCAGCAGTTCGGCGCGGGTGGTCACCGTGCCGCGACGGGTGAACTTCACGGCGTTGGACAGCAGGTTCAGCAGCACCTGGCGCAGGCGGTGGCGGTCGCCCAGGTACCAGCCGTCGACGTCGCCGACGATGCGCAGGTCGACCTCCCGCTCGCCCGCCTGGGGCTCGACCATCGCCGTGGTCTCGACCACCAGCTCCCGGAACGAGAACGGGTCGCTGTCCAGCGTCACGGCGCGGGCTTCCAGCTTGGAGAAGTCGAGCACGTCGTTGATCAGGGCGTTGAGGGCTTCGCCGGCGCCGCGCACCCGCTCGGCCCGCCGACGGTCCTCGGTCGCCAAATGGGGGCTTTCGGCCAGCAGGCGCGAGAAGCCGATCACCCCGTTCAGCGGCGTGCGCAGCTCGTGGCTCATATTGGCCAGGAACTCGGCCTTGGCGTGGTTGGCGGCTTCGGCCGCGTCGCGGGCCGAGGCCAGCTGCGTGGCCATGGCGGCCAGTTCCAGCGTCTGGCGCTCCAGCGCCTCCTGGGCCTCGACGCGGGCGGTCTGGTCCTGGACCTGGGCGATGAAGTGCCTGGGCGCGCCGTCGGGCGCGCGCACCAGCGACACCGACAGATGCACCCAGACGATGCGGCCTTCCTTGTGGATGTAGCGCTTGTCCATGGCGTAGCTGCCGATCTCGCCGTCGATCAGGCGGCCCAGCAGCGACAGGTCCTTGTCGAGGTCGGCGGGGTAGGTGATCGCCTGGAAGTCGGTCGCCAGCATCTCGGCCTCGTCGTAGCCGACGATGTCGCAGAAGGCGGCGTTGATCTTGTTGAAACCGCCGTCCAGCGTGACCAGCGCCATGCCGACCGAGGCGCTGTGGAAGGCGGTCTCGAACTCTTCGGTCTGGGCCTTGCGGGCGCTGATGTCGTGCATCAGGGCCGTGAACCGCCAGCCGTCGGCGCCGTGCGTGGCGCTGATGGCCAGTTCGATCGGGAAGGTCGAGCCGTCGCGGCGCACGGCCGGAACCTCGATGCGCCGATCCAGGACCACGCCCTCGCCGGTGGCCAGGAAGCGCCGCATTCCGGCCTGGTGGGCGTCGCGCAGGGGCTCGGGAATAATCAGGTCGGCGAGGGGGCGGCCGACGGCCTCGTCGGTTCTCCAGCCGAAGGTGGCCTCGGCGAACGGGTTCCAGTCGGTGACGACGCCGCGTTCGTCCATGCCGACGATCGCCTGATGGGCGTCGGCGATGACCCGGCGGGCGCGGGCCTCGCTGGCCTCCAGCTTGCGCCGCAGGGCCTGCTCCTCGGTGATGTCGCGAAGCACGCCGAAGACGGCGACGACGCGGCCGTTCTCGTCGAGCTCGCAGGTCGCGCGCGAATGGCCCTGCCGCAGGACGCCGTCGGCGCGCATCAGGCGAAGCTCGTGCTCCAGCACCGTGCGCTCGGCGATCACCTGGCGCATGCGCACCTCGGCGATCACGCGATCGTCGGGATGGTACATGTCCAGCCAGTTGTCGAAGGTCGGCGTGAAGTTCGCCCGGCTGCGTCCATAGATCCGGTAGACCTCGTCCGACCAGCTGATGGTCCGGTTGACGAGATCGCAGCGCCAGTGGCCGACGCCGGAGATGGTTTCGGTCATCGCCAGCACGCGGCGCTGGTCGGCGGCCTGGCGTTCGGCGCGGCCCTTTTCCATGCGCGCCACGACGGCGTCGGCCAGGATGCGCAGGTGGCCGAGTTCGTCGTCGCTGGGCCGGGGGCGGGGGCGGCTGTCGATCACGCACAGCGTGCCCAGGTTGGCGCCGTCGCGGTCGCTGAGCACGGCGCCGGCGTAAAAGCGGATGTCCGGCGCGCCGGTGACCAGGGGATTGGCGGCGAAGCGAGGATCGCGCGCGGCGTCCTCGACGACCATCACCGAGTGCGGTTCCTGCTGCAGGGCATGGGCGCAGAAGGCCGTTTCGCGCGGCGTGGACTCGGCGTCCAGCCCGTGGCGCGACTTGAACCACTGCCGGTGCTCGTCGACGAGGGAGATCAGGGCGATGGGGGCGTCGAACAGGCCCGCGGCGAAGGCCGTCAGCTGGTCGAACGACGGCTCGGGCGCCGTGTCGAGAATGCGGTAGGAGGCCAGGGCCGCCAATCGGTCTTGTTCGAGCATCGGCACGCGTCGCTATCTAGAGGCGAGCAGGCTGCCTCCCTT
>JASGDR010000101.1:0-4180 GCA_047607095.1 Caulobacter sp. | reverse complement strand
GGCAGGGCGCGGATCAGCCCGACCTCGTGCGCGCTGAGGCCGAAGCCGTCGCCATAGTCTTCGGTGCGGGCGCGCGGATTGGGCATGAAGATCTGGGTGGCGGCCTGCTCGATGATCGCCGTCGAGACCTGGCTCTCCAGCGCGTCGCGGGCGCTCTGGGTGCCGAAGCCCAGGATGGCGTTGCGCTTGCGCAGGGTCTTCATCCAGTCGCGGATGCGGGCGGCGAACACCGGATCGTCCAGGGCCTTCCAGCCCTCGTCGACCAGGATCATGGTCGGCTCGCCGTCCAGCCGCTCTTCCACGCGATGGAACAGGTACATCATCGCCGGCGTGCGCGGCGCCGGGGAGTCCAGAAGCTGGGTCATGTCGAAGCCGAGCACCTTGGCGTTCAGGTCCAGGCGGTCGGTCTCGTTGTCGAACAGCCAGGCGTGCGGACCCTCGCCGCACCAGGGGGCGAGGCGCGAGGCGAGGTCGCCGGGCGCGGGGCGGCGGCGGCCGCCCAGCAACTCACGGAAATAGCGCAGGCGGCGGAAGGCCGGATCCTGGTCGTAGTTGGCGTCGACCGCCGCGGCCACCAGCGCCGCCTCGTCGGGCGTCAGGGTCTCGCCGGGACCGCAGGCCAGCCGGGCGATCCAGTCGCGCAGGAAGGCGCGGTTGACCGGGCTGTCGGGCAGCTGCAGCGGGTTGAAGCCGGTCGGCTCGCCGGGCCGCAGAACCGAATAGCCGCCGCCGATGGCGCGCACGAAGATCTCGGCCCCGCGGTCCTTGTCGAAGATCACGGTGCGCGGGCGGGCCTTCTGGGCCTGGGCGGCCAGGAAGTTCATCACCACCGTCTTGCCCGAACCCGACGGGCCGATGATCGTGAAGTTGCCCAGATCGGCGGCGTGGAAGTTGAAGAAATAGGGCGTGGCCGAGGTGGTCTCGAGCACGGTGATCGCCTGGCCCCAGTGCACGCCGCGGGCGCGCCCCGTGGGGAAGCTGTGCAGCGAGGCGAGGCTGGCGAACGCGCCGGTCGAGATCAGCGCGCGCCGCGCGCCGTAGGCCTCGTTGCCGGGGAACTGCGCCCAGAAGGCTGGCTCCAGTCCGATGTCCTCGCGCACCGCCACGGCGCCCAGGTCGGCCAGGGTCGACAGGCAGGCGGCGGTCGCGCCGTCCAGGGCGGCCAGGTCCGGGGCGCGGACCAGCAGGCTCATCTGGTGCTCGCCCAGCGCCGTGCGGCCGGAGGAAAGGTCGTCCTTGGCCTCGACCAGGCCCTGGCGCAGGCTGGCGCCGTCGTCGTCGGCCGCGCGGAAGCGGCGCAGGGCCGTGTCCACCCGCTCCAGTCCGATCTGCCGGTCGACGAAGGCGAAGCTCTCCGACAGGGTCATCTCGAAGGGCAGACGCAGCAGGGCGTCCAGCATCCCCGGCGCGGCCGAGGGCGGATAGTCCTTCAGCGACAGGATCGCCGCATAGTCCTTGCCTTCGCCCAGGTCCGAGCGCTCCAGGGCGTCGAGGCCGAAGCTGACCCGGCGATAGGGCAGGTGGGCGCCGACGTCGCCGGCCGGCCACAGCATCGGCCGCAGTTCGCCGTTGAACAGGGCCGACAGGAACTCCAGCGGTTCGGCGCAGCGGCCGGCCGGGGTCTCGTAGCTGGCCAGCACCCGCGGGCCATAGGCCTGCAGGGCGGCGCCCAGGGCCTCGCGCGCGGCGTCCAGGTCGCGCAGGTCGCGGGCTTCCTGCGCCTGGCGGGCGGTCTCGCCCATGCCCGCGTTCAGCAGGCGGGCGGCGCGGTCGACGAGGCCCGCCTTGCCGCGCGCCGGACGATGCAGGATGGTCAGGAACAGGTCGTTGACGAACAGGCTGCGCCCGGCCATCCGCGCTTGCCAGCGCTCGTCGATCATCCGGCAGACCGGGTCGGAGAAGCTGGCCTTCAGCCCGGCCTGCACCCGACGGCGCAGGATGTGGTGGCGCACGGCGAAGCGCGAGCCGCCGATCGCCCGCAGCGCCGCCTCGCGCAGGGCCTGGCGGTGGTTCAGCTCCTCGGTGTCGGCGGTCTCGAAGGCGAAGCCTTCCAGGTGCAGCACCTGCATCAGCGACCCGTCGCGCAGCCGCACGGTGCGTTCGTCGATCATCTGCTCGTAGGGCAGGCGGTCGCCGGCGCGCTGCTCGCCTTGCGTCCAGGCGGCGAAACCGGTCCAGCGGGGCTTTTGGCGGGGCTCGGGCATGGGCGCTCTCAGGGGGCGTAGCTGTTGCAGCGCCAGCGGCGCCAGTTGCCGACGCGCGGGCACTTGCTCACGCGCGTCAGCCACAGGTCGAAGATCCGCGGCTCCTTCAGGCAGGCGACGTAGCCGATCGCGTGCACGATCACCGCCACGATCAGCGCCCAGAACGAGCGGGTCACCAGGAAGGCTTCCGTCGTCACGATCCCGTTGATCACGAAGAAGCTGTAGGTGACGCCGGCGAACATCTGCGGCTGGGTCAGGGCGCGGAAGATCGGGGTGCGGGCGAGATCGGCCATGGCGCGCCTCAGCCCGCCGCGGCGCGGATGCCGGCCACGATGGTGCCGGCGCCGAACAGGACGAAGCAGCCCAGGATCACCGTGGCCCCGAACCGCCAGTTCAGTCGCCCCGTCAGCATCATGAAGCCGACCATCGCCACGGCGATCACGGCCACGGCCGTGGCGACGTTGCCCAGCAGCGTGCCCTGCACCCAGGACACGGCGTTGGCGATCGGCTGCGAGCCTTGCGGACTTGCGAAGGCCGGGGCCGAGACGGCCAGGGAAGCGGCCGTAACGGCTGTAAGCAGGCGGGCGGTCATGGGGCGTCTCCAGAGAAGGCGGGGCCAGAGAATCTAGGGGCGGACCGGCTGGCCCTGGCTAGCCGATCGAGATTGGTCGCCACGTAGGCGCGGGTTTCCTTGAAGGGCGGCACGCCGCCGTACTGGACCACCCGACCGCCGCCGGCGTTGTAGGCGGCCAGGGCCAAGTCGACGGCGCCGTCGAAGCGATCGAGCTGGGCGCGCAGGTGGGCGGCTCCGCCCATGATGTTCTGGGTCGGATCCGTCGGATCGACGCCCAGCGCGCGGGCGGTGGCCGGCATCAGCTGCATCACGCCGATGGCGCCGGCCGGGGAAACCGCCTTGGCGTCGTAGCCCGACTCCGAGCGGGCGACGGCGTCGATCAGGGCCGGGCTCAGGTCATAGCGGGCGGCCGCGGCCAGCACGGCTTCACGGTAGGGCGCTGGAATGCTCGGTGCTTCGGCGGCCGGGGCGGGGGCGGCTTCGACGGCCTGCGGCCAGCCGCCGCCGATCCGCAGCACGGCGCCGTCGTCTTCGATCTGCAACACCTGCGCGTCGGCCGCGCCGGTCGCCGCCAGGGCCAGGCAGCAGGCCGCCGCCAGCCTTTGCGATTGCTGCTGAAAAGTACGGAATCTTTGCGGTTCCCAACCCATGTCATCAGTATTGGGAGGTCAAGTCGTCCGTAATTTGTCGTTATGTATTGGTTTTGTATCGCATTTCAGGTGGCCGATACGCCGGAAATACCCATCCGGCATATTTCCAGCGAATTACACTGTTTCAAAGGCAGGACGCCGGACGGGCGGCCCGAGCAACACGGGCGGCGGCGCCGGGCGCACGGAGGAACAGCGACACCATGCACGACGACCACCCCATCGAAGAGCACGATCTGGGCCTTCAGCACGACCTACAGACCATGGCCACGCGCATCATCGAGCGTCGCAGCATGCTGGCCTGGCTGGCTTCCGGCGGCACGGCCGCGCTGGTCGCCGCCTGCGGCGGAGGTGGCGGCGGTTCCAGCTCGAGCGGTTCGACTTCGTCCTCGTCCAGCAGCAGCTCGAGCTCAAGCTCGTCCAGTTCGTCGAGCTCCAGCTCCAGCAGTTCGTCGAGCTCGACGTCCGTCAGCAGCTGCGTGGCCGACCCGACCGAGACCAACGGTCCTTATCCCAGCGACGGCTCCAACAGCGTCAACGGCGTGGTGTCGAACATCCTGGCCGTCAGCGGCGTGGTGCGCAGCGACATCCGCTCCAGCTTCGGCAGCTCGACCACCACCGCGCCGGGCGTCCAACTGACCCTGACCATCACCCTGGCCAACACCAACAACAGCTGCGCGGCGCTGTCGGGCTACGCCATCTACATCTGGCACTGCACGCGCGACGGCAACTACTCGCTCTATTCCAGCGGCATC
>JASGDR010000100.1:0-2629 GCA_047607095.1 Caulobacter sp. | reverse complement strand
GTCACCGGGCCCTTGACCATGTCGTCGACCAGGGTCTCGCCATCCAGCGGGCCCTTGAAGCGGATCACGTGCGGGGCCGACGGATCGGCCGGCGGCGGGGCGTCGCGCCACGGCGAGCGGATGGCGCGGCCTTCGGCGCGGGCCTTCTCGCGGGCGGCTTCCAGCTCTTCCACGGTCATCCAGCAGCGATAGGCGCGGCCCTTGGCCAGCAGCTCCTGCACGACTTCGCGGTGACGGTCGGCGCGGCTGTACTGGAAGATCGGCTCTTCGTCCGACTTCAGGCCCAGCCAGTCCAGGCCCTCGAAGATCGCGGCCACGGCGGCCTCGGTCGAACGCTCGCGATCGGTGTCTTCGACGCGAATAAGGAACTTCCCACCCGTATGGCGCGCATATAACCAGTTGAACAGCGCCGTGCGGGCGCCGCCGATATGCAGGAAGCCGGTCGGCGACGGGGCGAAGCGGGTGACGACGCCGCTGGGGGCGGGGGAGGAACTGGACATAGGCTTCGAAGCTGACGGTCTGGAGGCCGCGGGGGCGGCGGGAGGCTCGGCGGCGGCGCGCGACGCGCGCGTCGGCCGTTGGGCGGCGCGTCTTAGCACGGCCGTTCGAGGCTGGCCTAGCCCCGCCGCTCTCGCTTCACAGGCGATCGACGAGGGCAGGCTCAACGCCGGGCGCTGGATGCTGTGGGCGCCGGTGGCTTTCGGCCTGGGCGCGGCGGGCTATCTGGCGCTGAAGGTCGAGCCCGCCTGGTCGCTGCTGGCGCTGGTGGCGCTGGCCCTGGCCGTGCCGGCGATCTGGAGCCGGAGCTGGCCGCGCTGGAGCGGCCTGGCCGTTCCCCTGACCCTGGCGGCCTTCGCGGCGTCCGGTGCGCTGGCGGGCAAGATTCGCAGCGATCGCGTCGCCGCGCCGGTGATGCCGGTCGAGCGGAGCGTGCGGGTGATCGACGGCTTCGTGGTCGACGTCGTCTCGCCCGGCGCGGCCGGCCCGCGCCTGCTGATCGCGCCGGCGACGATCTCGCGCCTCTCTCCGGAGACGACGCCCAACCGGATCCGCGTCAGCCTGGCGGAGGGCGAGAGCGCGCCGCCGCCGGGCTCGGCCGTGCGCGTGAAGGCTATGCTGTCGGCCCCGCCGCCGCCGGCCGCGCCCGGCGCCTACGACTTCGCCCGCGACGCCTGGTTCAGCGGCGTCGGCGGGGTCGGCTTCGTGGTCGGCCAGATCGAGGACGCCGCCCTCGACCCGCCGCCCTGGCGGCTGCGCCTCGCCATGGCGATCAACGCCGTGCGCTGGGATCTGGCCTCGCGCATCGTCGCGCGGCTGGGACCGGAAAGCGGCGGGATCGCCGCGGCCATGGTCACCGGCCACGAGGCCTGGGTGACGGCCGAGCAGACCGAGGCCATGCGCGCCTCGGGCCTGGCCCACATCCTCTCCATATCCGGCCTGCACATGGCCATCGTCGGCGGCTTCGTGTTCGCGGCGGTCCGCTTGCTGATCGCCGCCTGGCCTTGGGTCGCCCTTCGGGTCTCGGGCAAGAAGATAGCCGCCCTGGCGGGCCTAGCCGCCGTCGGGGCCTATCTGGTCATCTCGGGCGCGCCGCCGCCGGCCCTGCGCGCGGCGATCACGGCGGCCGTGGCCTTTATGGCCATCCTCGCCGACCGCCAGGCCGTCAGCCTGCACGGCCTGGCCCTGGCCGCCCTGATCATCCTGGTCGCCCAGCCCGAGTCGGCCGGCGCGCCGGGCTTCCAGATGTCGTTCGCCGCCACCGCCGCCCTGGTGGCCCTGGCCGAGGCCTGGCCCCGCCGGCCGCGCGAGATCTCCGTGCCCTGGCCGATCCGTTTCGCCCAAGGCGCCATGGCCTGGATCGCCATCAGCGTCGGCGCGAGCTTCGTGGCCGGCATGGCCACCGGCCCCTTCGCCATGCAGCACTTCAACCGCGTCGCCGTCTGGGGCCTGCCGGCCAACCTTCTGGTTTCTCCGCTGTCGTCCTTCGTCATCATGCCCTTCCTGGCCGTCGGGGCGGCGCTGGAGCCGCTGGGCCTGGGCGGGCCGTTCCTGGCCGTGGCCGGCTGGGGCATAGACGCCATGACCGCCGTCGCCCGCTGGTTCGCCGGCGCGCACGGCGCCCAGCAGATCGTCGCCAGCGGACCGCCGTTCACCTTGGCCCTGTCGTTCGTCGGCGTCATGCTGCTGTGCCTCTGGAAGGGCCGGCTGCGCTGGCTGGGCGTTCCGCTGGCCTTCGCCGTGGCGCTGTGGCCGCGTCCGGCGCCGCCCGACCTCTGGATCGCTTCCGACGGGGCCACGGCCGCCGTGCGCAGGGGCGGGGAGGCCGTGCTGCTGCGTCCCGACGCCCGTCGCTTCGGCGCTGATCTCTGGGCCCGTCGCCGGGGCCTGGCGCCTGTCGCGGGGAAGGACTTCGCCTGCGACCGCGTCTCCTGCCGCCCCGCGCCCTCCGCGCCGGTCGCCGTCGGGCTGTCCTGGACCCGCCGCGCGCCCGACTTCGCCGGTCTCGACCGCCTGTGCGCGGGCGCCGAGGTGGTCGTGCTGCGCGGACCGCGTCCGGCCGTCCTGCCGGCGGCCTGCCGCGACGCCGTCGTGCTGGCCGGCGAGGATTTCGCCGCGGGCGGTTCGGCCG
>JASGDR010000099.1:0-3233 GCA_047607095.1 Caulobacter sp. | reverse complement strand
CTGGACGGCTCGTGGCTGCTGATCGTGTTCGCCGGCAACGACACCACCCGCAACACCCTGTCGGGCGCGATGAAGCTGCTGACCGAGTTCCCCGAGCAGAGGCAGCGGCTGATCGAGGACCCGTCGCTGCTGCCCGGCGCGGTGGACGAGTTCATCCGCATGGTCAGCCCGGTGATCTACATGCGCCGCACCGCGACGCGCGACGTCGAGGTGGCCGGCCAGACGATCGCCGAGGGCGAGAAGGTGGTCATGTACTATGGCGCGGCCAACCGCGACCCGGCGGTGTTCGCCGATCCCGACCGCCTGGACGTAACCCGGCCCAACGCCGGCAAGCACGTGGCCTTCGGCTATGGTCCGCACACGTGTCTGGGCAAGCGGGTGGCGCAGATCCAGCTGGAGGAGGCCTATCGCCAGATCCTGGCGCGGTTCCCCGACCTGGAGTGGACGGGAAGCATCGAGATCGCGGCCAACAACTTCGTCCACGCCATCAGCAAGCTGGGGATCCGGCGGGCCTGAGAGTTCCCTTCCCCCTTGATGGGGGAAGGGGCGGGGATGGGGGTGATCTGCTGAATTGGCGGCGGCGTGCGGCTTTAACCGCCGTAGCCACCCTCACCCCTGCCCCTCCCCCATCGAGGGGGAGGGGTTGTGCATATGCGGCAAGCGATCATACGGTTGTTTAAAATCGTCCAGGGAGCTCCGTCCATGTCGCAGCCGACCTTCGAAACCCTGCTCTACGCCGTCGAGGACGGGATCGCGACCATCACCCTGAACCGGCCGGAGAAGCTGAACGCCTTCACCGCCCGGATGATGAAGGAGATGATCGAGGTCTTCGACCTCACCGACGTCGACGACGCGGTGAAGGCAGTGATCGTCACCGGCGCCGGCCGGGCGTTCTGCGCCGGGGCCGACCTGTCGAGCGGCGGGGCCACCTTCGACCGCACCTCGCCCCAGGCCCTGGAGCGGGAGGAGGGCAAGGTCGGCGACGTCTATCGCGACGGCGGCGGCCGGGTGACCCTGCGCATCTATGACAGCCTCAAGCCGGTGATCGCCGCGGTGAACGGTCCGGCCGTGGGCGTGGGGGCGACCATGCAGCTGGCGATGGACATCCGCCTGGCCAGCGAGGACGCCAAGTTCGGCTTCGTGTTCGCGCGGCGGGGGATCACGCCGGAGGCCTGCTCGTCTTGGTTCCTGCCCAGACTTGTCGGTCTGCAGACGGCGCTGGAGTGGTGCTACACCGGCCGCGTGTTCCCCGCGAGCGAGGCCAAGGAGCGCGGCTTCGTGCGCTCGTTGCACGCGCCGGAGGACCTGCTGCCGGCCGCCCGCGCCCTGGCGCGCGAGATCGCCGACAATACGGCCCCCGTCTCGGTGGCTCTGACCCGCCAGCTCTTGTGGCGAATGGCCGGCACCGACCATCCGATGGAGGCCCACAAGGCCGACAGCCGGGCCATCCAGTCGCGCGGCGCCTCGGGCGACGCCAAGGAGGGCGTGACCTCGTTCCTGGAAAAGCGGCCGCCGGCCTATCCCAACCGCGTCTCGACCGACCTGCCCGACATCTGGCCCGAGTGGGAGCCGCGACAATTTCGCTGAGGCCCTGGCGGAGCAGGGCCGTACGCCGCACATTCTCCTGACGGGAGAATCCTTGGCGCTAATTCGAAATAAGGACGTTTCCCGTCTAGTTTCGAATCCGGCGATGGGGCTTCGCCGCCAGGAAGATCATGACCGACCCGATTTCGCCCTTCGCCAAGCCGATCGCCGTTCCGCCCAAGTCGCGCGCCGCGCTGCTCAAGCGCCTGGCCGACGTGGTGTGCCTGCCCGCCAGCCGCATCAACGCCTTCGAGCGGGCGATGTGCGCCGACCTGCTGGTCGAGATGCTGCGCGAGGCGGTGGTCGAGGAGCGCGAGAAGGTCTCGCGCCGCCTGGCCACGCTGAACGACATGCCCGGCTCCCTGGTGCGCCTGCTGCTGCGCGACGAGGTGGTGGTGGCCCGGGCGCTGCTCGAAAACTCGCCCAACCTGTCGGACGCCGACCTGATCGACTGCCTGTATCACGCCAGCCAGGAGCACCGCCGCCTGATCGCCATCCGCCGCGGGGTGGGCGAGGTGGTGGCCGACGCCCTGGTCGACATGGGTGAGATCCCGGTGGTCGAGGCGCTGCTGCGCAACGAACTGGCCCGCTTCAGCCACCAGGGCGTCGAGAACGTCGTGGCGATGACGCGCGACAACCCCGACCTGATCCCGCTGCTGCTCAGGCGCGCCGAACTGCGGCCCAGCCACGCCTATGTGATGTTCTGGTGGGCCGACGCCGAGGCCCGGCGTACGATCCTCCAGCGCTTCGCCGTGTCGCGCGAGATCCTGCAGGACGCCGTCGGCGACGTCTTCGCCGTGGCCTCGGAGGAGGGGTGGCAGGACCCGCTGTCCAGAAAGGCGCTGCAGTTCATCGAGCGTCGCCAGCGTAACCGCGCCGCCATCGCCAAGAGCCCGTTCGACAGCCTCGAGGACGCGGTGGCCGCCGCCCAGAACGGCCTGACCCGCGAGACGGCCGAGGAAATCTCGTATCTGGCCGGCCTCAAGCCGATGACCGGGGCCAAGATCTTCACCGATCCGGGCGGCGAGCCGATCGCCATCCTGTGCAAGGCCACCGGCCTGCCGCGGGCGGCGGTGCGGGCCCTTTGGCGCGGCTTGAGACGGCCCGAGGCCGACGCCGCCGGCGGCCCCTCGCCGGGTCTGGAGCGGGTGCTGGGCGTGTTCGACGCCATCGCCGTCGACCGGGCCCAGACGGTGCTGCGCTACTGGAACTGGTCGCTGTCCTCGGCCCTGACCCCGGCCCTGCTGAAGGCCATCCGCGACGGCGACACCGACGCGATCGACGAATACTCGGTGCCGCAACGGGCGGCGATGCTGGCCCTGTCGCGAGACTTCGGGCGGTAGCCCTGGCTTGCGAGACCTTCCGTCTCGGGGGAGGATCTTTCGGCGCGGTGCGTCCTTCGAGGCCCGCTACGCGGGCGCCTCAGGATGAGGAAGTCGGTGCACCAGCGTCCTCATCCTGAGGTGCGAGCCGAAGGCGAGCCTCGAAGGACGCACGGCTTCGCAGCCTCTCGTGGAAACCACGGAAGTTGATGGAGAGGGCGCGGGGCGTCCGGGCCTCGCCCGGATGTGTGAGATCTTAAGTACCGTTTCGACGAAGCGCTGACGCCCAGCGCGATCGTTATCCCTCAGGCCGGGGCGCGCGGGCCT
>JASGDR010000098.1:0-7590 GCA_047607095.1 Caulobacter sp. | reverse complement strand
GTTCTGTCGACCCTGCTGATGCTGATCATCATCGTGCCGGTCATCATCCTGACCCTGTTCTTCGCCTGGAAGTACCGGCAGTCGAACAAGGCGGCCAAGTACGACCCCGAATGGCACCACTCGACCAAGCTCGAGATCGTGATCTGGGCCGCGCCGCTGGTGATCATCATGATCCTGGGCGCCGTCACCTGGACCAGCACCCACCTGCTCGATCCGTATCGCCCGCTGGACCGCCTCGCGCCGGGCCGCACCGCCGAAGGCGTCAAGCCGCTGAAGGTCCAGGTCGTCGCCCTCGATTGGAAGTGGCTGTTCATCTATCCGGAACTGGGCGTCGCCACGGTCAACGAACTGGCCGCTCCGGTCGACACCCCGATCGACTTCGAGCTGACGGCCTCGTCGGTGATGAACTCGTTCTACGTGCCCGCCCTGGCCGGCCAGATCTACGCCATGCCCGGCATGCGCACGAAGCTGCACGCGGTGATCAACAAGCCCGGCACGTTCGAAGGCTTCTCGGCCAACTACAGCGGCGAGGGTTTCTCGCACATGCGCTTCAAGTTCCACGGCATGAGCCGCGCCGAGTTCGACAAGTGGGCGGCCGACGTCCGCAAGAGCAGCGACGCTCTCGACGGCCCTCGCTACCTCGTCCTCGAAAAGCCGAGCGAGAAGGTTCCGCCCCAGCGCTTCGCCTCGGTCGAAGCCGGTCTGTTCGACAAGGCGGTCAACCGCTGCGTCGAGCCGGGCAAGATGTGCCAGCACGACATGATGGCCATCGACAAGGCCGGCGGCCTCGGCATGGCCGGGACCACCAACGTCACGACCCTCGAATACGACAAGCGGGTTCGGCGCGGGGAGGGCGGTTTCCGCTCGTTCGTCGCCGCGCTCTGCGCCCCCAAGTCCGCGCCCGCCGAAGCGCGCTGATCAAAGCCTAGAGATCATCATGTCCCCGGACCTCGTAAAAACGATCTTCGGCCGTCTCACATGGGACGCCATTCCCTTCCACGAGCCGATCCTGCTCGGCACGTTCGCCATGGTCGCACTGGGCGGTCTGACCGTCCTGGGCCTCCTGACCTATTTCAAGGTCTGGGGCTATCTGTGGCGTGAGTGGCTGACCAGCGTCGACCACAAGAAGATCGGGGTGATGTACATCATCCTGGCCATCATCATGCTGCTGCGCGGCTTCGCCGACGCTCTGATGATGCGGGCGCAACAAGCCCTGGCCTTCGGCGACGCCGTCGGCTACCTGCCGCCGCACCACTACGACCAGGTCTTCACCGCCCACGGCGTGATCATGATCTTCTTCGTGGCGATGCCGCTGATCACCGGCCTGATGAACCTCGTCGTGCCGCTGCAGATCGGCGCCCGCGACGTGGCCTTCCCGTTCCTGAACAACTTCAGCTTCTGGATGACGGTCGGCGGCGCGGTGACGGTGATGCTGTCGCTGTTCGTCGGCGAGTTCGCCCGCACCGGCTGGCTGGCCTATCCGCCGCTTTCAAACTTGGCGTACAGTCCAGACGTAGGGGTAGATTACTACATCTGGTCGCTGCAGATCGCCGGCGTCGGCACCACCCTGTCGGGCATCAACCTGATCGTGACCATCGTGAAGATGCGCGCGCCGGGCATGAGCCTGATGAAGATGCCGGTGTTCACCTGGACCTCGCTGTGCAGCAACGTCCTGATCGTCGCCAGCTTCCCGATCCTGACCGCCGTCCTGGCCCTGCTGACCTCGGACCGCTACCTGCACACCAACTTCTTCACGAACGACTTCGGCGGCAACCCGATGATGTACGTGAACCTGATCTGGATCTGGGGTCACCCCGAGGTCTACATCCTGGTGCTGCCGGCCTTCGGCGTGTTCTCCGAAGTCGTCTCGACCTTCTGCGGCAAGCGCCTGTTCGGCTACAGCTCGATGGTCTACGCCACGGTCGTCATCACGATCCTGTCGTACATCGTGTGGCTGCACCACTTCTTCACCATGGGCTCCGGCGCCAGCGTGAACTCGTTCTTCGGGATCACGACGATGATCATCTCGATCCCCACGGGGGCGAAGATCTTCAACTGGCTGTTCACGATGTACCGCGGCCGCATCCGCTTCGAGGTGCCGATGCTGTGGACCGTGGGCTTCATGGTCACCTTCGTCATCGGCGGCATGACCGGCGTCCTGCTGGCCGTCCCGCCCGCCGACTTCGTCCTGCACAACTCGCTGTTCCTGATCGCCCACTTCCACAACGTGATCATCGGCGGCGTGGTGTTCGGCATGTTCGCCGGCATCGTCTACTGGTTCCCGAAAGCCTTCGGCTTCAAGCTCGACCCGTTCTGGGGCAAGGTTTCGTTCTGGTTCTGGCAGATCGGCTTCTTCTTCGCCTTCATGCCGCTCTACGTGCTCGGCCTGATGGGCGTGACCCGCCGCGTCAGCCACTTCGAGGACTCGAGCCTGCAGATCTGGTTCGTGATCGCCGCCTTCGGCGCCGTGCTGATCTTCTTCGGCATCATCGCCTTCGTGCTGCAGATGGTCGTGGGCTACCTGAAGCGCGAGCAGCTGGCCGATCCGACCGGCGACCCCTGGGGCGGCCGTACGCTGGAGTGGTCGACCTCGTCGCCGCCGCCGGCCTACAACTTCGCCTTCACCCCGGTGATCCACCAGATCGACGCCTGGCACGACATGAAGCAGCGCGGCTATGAACGCCCGACCACCGGCTTCATCCCGATCCACATGCCGAAGAACACCGGCGCGGGGATCATCCTGGCCGGCATCAGCATCGTCGTCGGTTTCGCGATGATCTGGCACATCTGGTGGCTGGCCGTGGCGTCGTTCGTCGCCCTGGTCGGCGGGGCCATCGCCCACACCTTCAACTTCAAGCGTGACTACTACATTCCGGCCGAGGAGGTCGTCCGCGTCGAGGACGCCCGCACCGAAGCCCTGCGGAGCCTCGCGTAACCATGGCCCACGCCCAGACCCTGACCGAAGCGGACAACACCCGCTTCCACCTGACCGAGGACCATCATCCGGAGAACGGGACCCTGCTGGGGTTCTGGATCTACCTGATGAGCGACTGCCTGATCTTCGCGGTCCTCTTCGCGTGCTACGCCGTGCTCGGCCGCAACTATGCGGCCGGCCCCTCGGGGGCGGATCTGTTCGATCTGCCCATCGTGGCGGTGAACACCGCGCTGCTGCTGTTCTCGTCGATCACCTACGGCTTCGCCATGCTCTCGGCGCAGGCCAAGAAAGCGCCGGCGACGCTGATCTGGCTGGCCGTCACCGGCCTGTTCGGTCTCGGCTTCCTGTCGCTGGAGCTCTATGAGTTCCATCACCTGATCCACGAGGGCGCCGGCCCGCAGCGCAGCGCCTTCCTGTCGTCGTTCTTCGTGCTCGTCGGCACCCACGGCCTGCACGTGACCTTCGGCATCATCTGGCTGGTCACTCTGATGGTCCAGGTCGCCAAACGCGGCCTCGGCGTCGAGATGAAGCGTCGCCTGATGTGCCTGTCGATGTTCTGGCACTTCCTCGACGTCATCTGGATCGGCGTCTTCTCGTTCGTCTATCTGCTCGGAGTCCTGAAATGAGCGCGGCCAGCCAAGATGCGCACCACGCGCATGACGCTCACGACCATGGGCACGACCACGATGGCGGCGCCCACGGCACGCTGAAGGACTACGTCATCGGCTTCGTGCTGGCGGTGATCCTCACCGCCATCCCGTTCTGGCTGGTGATGGGCCACGTCCTGCCGACCAACCAGATGACCGCCATCGCCGTCATGGGCCTGGCGATCATCCAGGTGCTGGTCCACATGATCTACTTCCTGCACATGAACTCGCGTTCGGAAGGCGGCTGGACCATGCTGGCCCTGGTGTTCACCCTCGTCATCGTGGTGATCACGCTGTCGGGTTCGCTGTGGGTCATGCACAACCTCGACACCCACATGATGGCTCCGATGCCGCACGACATGCGGGAAGTCCCTTGACCAAGGCCGGCCGCGGCCGCGTCCGGACGATCGCCCTGGTCGGGCTCTGCCTGGCCTTCACCGCGATCTTCCTGGCGCTCTGCGGCTGGCAGGTCCAGCGCAGGGCCTGGAAGCTCGACCTGATCGCCCGGGTCGAGCAGCGCATCCACGCAGAGCCGACCCCGCCCCCCGGTCCCGACCGCTGGGCGGGGATCAGCCAGGCCGCCGACGGCTATCGCCGCGTGCGCCTCACCGGTCGTTTCCTGCACGACCGCGAGACCCTGGTTCAGGCGGTCACCCGCGAAGGGCCCGGCTTCTGGGTCGTCACCCCGCTTTCCACCGATCAGGGCTTCGACGTTCTCGTCAACCGAGGCTTCGTGCCGGCCGACCATCGCGCGCCGGGGACCCGTCTGGCCGCCCAGGCCGAGGGGCCGGTCAGCGTCGTGGGCCTGCTGCGCCTGACCGAGCCGCACGGCGGCTTCCTACGCAAGAACGATCCCGCGGGCGGGCGCTGGTACTCCCGCGACGTCCAGGCGATCGCCAAGGCCAAGGGTCTTTCCAAGGTCGCGCCCTATTTCGTCGACGCCGACGCCACGGCCAATCCCGGCGGATGGCCCATCGGCGGTTTGACCGTCGTCAATTTCCCGAACAGTCACCTCGTCTACGCCCTGACGTGGTTCGGCTTGGCGCTGCTGACCGGCGGAGCGGCCGCCTATGTTCTGTTCGACGCGCGCAGGAACCGGGTTAAAGAGACCCCATGACGCCGACCGCCCGCATCCTGATCGCCGGCATGTCGGGCTGGCTTTCGGGGGCGCGGGCCGCGGACAACGCGGCGAACCCCGCCGACGCCATCGCCCGGCAGAACATGCTGCAGCTGATCCACCTGCGCTGGATCGCCGTGGTCGGGCAGGTGGTCACCATCCTGGCGGTGCATTTCAGCCTCGGCTTCAAGCTACCGCTGGCGGCGATGATGCTGGTGCTGGCGGCGCTGGTGGTCTTGAACCTCGCCAGCCTGCTGCGCCTCAAGAGCGCCAAGCCGCTGGGCCCTTACGACCTCTTCTCGGCCCTGGCGCTGGACGCCCTGGCCCTGACCGCCCAACTCTATTTCAGCGGCGGCGCGACCAACCCGTTCACGACGCTCTATCTGCTGCACGTGATCCTGGGCGTGGTGCTGCTCGAGGTCTGGGCGACCTGGGCGATCGTGTTCCTGACCAGCTTCTGTTTCCTGCTGCTGGTGGCCTTCAACCGCCCGGTCATCGCCACCGGCCTCAGCGACCAGGCGTTCTTCGGCCTCTTCATCATGGGCATGATGATGGGGGTGGTGCTGGACGCGGTGCTGCTGGTGACCTTCGTCTCGCGCATCAACAGCAACCTGCGCCGCCACGACGCCCATCTGGCCGAGTTGCGCCAGCGGGCCGCCGAGGAGGCGCACATCGTCCGCATGGGCCTGCTGGCCTCGGGCGCCGCGCATGAACTGGGCACGCCCCTGGCGACGCTGGACGTGATCCTGAGCGACTGGCGGCGCATGAAGGTGTTCGCCAAGCATCCGGAGCTGGCCCAGGAGCTGGAGGACATGCGCGGCGAGGTGCAGCGCTGCAAGCAGATCGTCACCGGCGTTCTGCTGTCGGCCGGCGAAGCCCGCAGCGGCGAGGTCAGGGTCAGCACCCTGCGGGCCTTCATGGACGAGGTGGTGGCCGAGTGGCGCGCCACCCGCAACAGCGACGTGCTGGCCTACGAGACCGATCTCGTCACGCCGACCTCGATCGTGGCCGAGTCGACCCTCAAGCAGGTGATTCACAACGTGCTCGACAATGCGCTGGACGCCTCGCCCGAGGCCGTGCGGCTGCATGTCGGGGTGCGGGGCGGGCTGATTGTCATCGAGGTCGACGACGACGGCCCCGGTTTCGCGCACGAGACGCTGGAGCACTTCGGCCAGCCCTACAATTCGACCAAGGGGCGGGCCGGGGGCGGCCTCGGCCTCTTCCTGGTGGTCAACGTGCTGCGCAAGCTGGGCGGCTCGGTCGGCGCCGAGAACCGCGCCGAGGGCGGCGCCAGCGTCGTTCTGAGCCTGCCGCTGGCCTCGTTGCAGATCCGGAGGCGTCATGCCGGCTGAGCGCAAGCTGATCATCGTCGAGGACGACGAGAAGTTCGCCGCCACGCTCAAGCGCTCGTTCGAGCGCCGGGGCTACCAGGTGGTGCACGTTCACGGCCTGGACGAGGCGCTCGCGGCGCTGGAGACCTTCACGCCGCGTTACGCGGTCGTTGACCTCAAGCTGGCCGGGGAGTCCGGCCTGGCCTGCGTACAGGCGCTGATCGCCCGCGACCCGGACATGCTGATCGTCGTGCTGACCGGCTTCGCCAGCATCGCCACGGCCGTCGAGGCCATCAAGCTGGGCGCCTGCCACTACCTGGCCAAGCCCTCCAACACCGACGACATCGAGGCCGCCTTCGACAAGCGGGAAGGGGATGCGGGCGCCGCCATCGGCGAACGCGCCACCTCGCTGAAGAACCTCGAATGGGAGCGGATCCACCAGACGCTGGTGGAGACCGACTTCAATATCTCCGAGACCGCGCGTCGGCTCGGAATGCACCGACGCACCCTGGCCCGAAAGCTGGAAAAGCGCCGGATCAACTGACGGCGTCGACCGTCTGGTTCTCCGAAACGTTCCTCCATCCCATCGCGAAGCCGCTTTGGGCGCCTGTCGGCCTGCTCCAGGCCCGGGAAATGCGCCGCGGCCAAATTGGTCTAAATTGGTATAGTCATATGCCTATGCCAAAAATGGGCTGATCCTTGAAAATTTGTTAGGACAAATGGTCCGCTCGGATGTATGCCGTTTTCTCGAACCGGCGGACCGGCCAAAGAGCCGGCGGGATCGAGGGAGTGAGACGAGTGCGAAACATTCGGCGACGCGCGGGCGGTCTGGTTCTGGCCCTGCTGGTTTCGGCGGCCTTGCCCGCCGGCGTCATGGCCCAGCCGGGCGGGCAGGGGCCCGTTCTGGTCGGCGGCGCCGACCTGGCCGCGATGCGCAGCGAAGGCGAGCGCTATCCGATGTTCGCCGCCGAGCTGGCGCGGTTGCGCAGGGAGGTCGACGCGGCCATGAAGGCCGGCATCGACGTGCCCGTGCCGAAGGATCCGGGCGGCGGCCGCACCCACGAGCAGCACAAGCGCAACTACATGGCCATCTATGGCGCGGGGATGCTGTACCGCGCCACGGGCGACAAGGCCTATGCCGACTACGCCCGCCGCCTGCTTCTCGAATACGCCAAGCTCTATCCGACCCTGGGTCTGCACCCGGCCGCCAAGAACAACGCCGCCGGCAAGCTGTTCTGGCAGAGCCTGAACGACGCGGTCTGGGTGGTCTATTCTATCCAGGGCTACGACGCGATCCGCGACACTCTCAGCGACGCCGACCGCAAGACCATCGACGACGGCGTCTTCCGGCCGATGGCCAAGTTCATCGCCGACGACCAGCCGCAGGTCTTCGACATCATCCACAACCACGCCACCTGGGCCTGCGCCGCCGTCGGCATGACCGGCTACGTGTTGCGCGACCAGGTGATGGTCGAGAAGGCGCTGAAGGGCACGGACCGGTCGGGCAAGGTCGGTTTCCTCAAGCAGATCGACCAGCTGTTTTCGCCCGACGGCTATTAC
>JASGDR010000097.1:0-4415 GCA_047607095.1 Caulobacter sp. | reverse complement strand
GTTATTGTACCAGGTCTCGTTGTCCAGGATGAACTGGGTGAACGGGTCCATGTTGTCGAACGGCGGCAGGTCGGCGTGGATCATGTAGCCGCCGGGCGCCAGCAGGCGGTGGCACTCGTTGAAGATGCGCGGCATGGCCTTGCCCGAGGTCTCGTGCAGCAGGATGTGGCTGACGATGAGATCGAACGAGCCGTCCTCGAAGCGGGTCTCCTCGGCGTTCATCTGGGCGAAGTTGACTTCGAGGCCGAGGCCGGCAGCGCGGGCATGGGCGTAGCGCACCTGCGGGGCGGCGACGTCGACGCCCCAGACTTCCGCCTCGGGGAACAGTTCCTTGTAGGGCAGGGTGGAGTGGCCGACCGTGCAGCCCAGATCCAGGATCCGCTTGGGCTTGAAGCCGTCGAGACGACGATTGACGTAGTTGCAGACCGAGCGGCCCATGTCGTCGTTGAACGGGCCCATATAGCCCATGGCGTAGAGGTAGACGCCGCGATCGTAGAGAGCGCCGGTCGAGATGTCGTTCGGGGCCACTTCGCCGGCATAGCCGCCGGGCATGCAGTGGATGTCGATCGAGGTGACGTAGCGCGGGGTCTCGAACGCTTCCGGCACATCGAGCTTGCCCTTGGCGGACGCCGAAAGGCCTCGGGCCTTCTCGATCAGCTCGGGCAGCTCACGGTCGATTGTGACGTTGGTCGATTCCCAGAGCAGCTCCTGGGCGATGCGGTTGGCGGCCGCGTAGTGCTGGAAATAGAGGTCCTTGACCATGGCCGAGCGGATGTCGCGGCGGTCGGCGGGGGCGCGGCCATGCTCGCGCTCGAAGGCCTTGGCGGCGCGGACGCCGAACACGGGCCCCAGGCCCGGCAGCAGACCCTGCTGGATGAACTGCTTGAAGCTCTTGGTGAATTCCTGGCGCGAGCCCTCGTCGTGGGTCGGCTTGGGCAGGATCGGGTGATCGACCTGCTGGAAGGTGTTGAGCATCTCGGCGGACATGGCGGCCTCCAAACAGCCGGCCCGGGAGGGCGGCGCGAACTGAGGCTAATCTGAAGGTGACCGATCAGTCAAAATATTGCGTTCAACGGATGCTCCGCTAGGCGGACAGCCCGGGCGCTAGGCAGGCGAGGGCTGTTGACGGGCAGGGAGCGAGCGGCCGTAGGGGAAGGCTCCCGGCTTCGCCCATATCGAAGGCTGACGCAGGCCGGCGCCACAGGGGGCGTGTGTTCGCCGAAGTCGACATTTGCGTGGGGCGACGGCTTGACTGCCATGACAAAGAATTAATGCGAAATACTGCATCCAAGCGCCCCCTCGGGAGCCTCTAAAGCACGTGTCGAAAATGATCTGCGCGCTTCTCAATGCAGATGCGCGGCATGTGAACTTGCTTTGTGGGGCAGTCGGAGGGGTTTATGAGTGGAGTGGAAGTTTTTGCGCCGCGTAGCGTCGGAAGTCGGCGTACGTGGACCGTTGCGGTACTGGTTCTGCTCGTCGTTTTCTTTTTGATCGGACAGTTGGCGACCATCTTCGGCGTCTTGAAGCCGATGGGGTATCACAAGGCGGACCTCGATACCCAATGGCAGCCGCTCGCCATCTATCTGGCCGGCGGGGCAGTCACCATGGTTCTCATCTTTGCTTGGGCGTTGCTGTTCGAGCGCAGGTCGCTCGCGGCCTTGGGCTTCACCGCCAAGATGGTGGGCGCCTATCTGCGCGGCCTGGCCGTCGGAGGGCTTCTCCTCGGCGCCATGCTCGGCCTCATCTTCGCCGCGGGCGGTTACAAGGCCGCCGGAAGTCCGCACCTGGGCTTGCTGACGCCGGCGGTTCTGACGCCGTTTCTCGTCCTATTCGGCGGCTATATGATCCAGGGCGCCGCCGAAGAAACCATGTTTCGTGGTTGGCTGATGCCCCTGGTCGCATCCAGGCATGGATTGGTTGTCGCCGTTCTTCTCACTTCCGGCTTCTTTACTCTGCTCCATGCGAGCAATGTCGATCCTTCGAAGGAGCTCGCGCTCGGCCTCTTCAATCTGTTTCTTTTCGCCGTCATGCTTAGTCTCTACGCCGCCAAGGAAGGGTCGCTGTGGGGCGTGTGCGCCTTCCACACGGCCTGGAACGTCCTCCTTGGTGCGGGCTTCGGACTGGAGGTCAGCGGCATGAAGGTCGCCGTCACGCCGGTCGTCGTGGGCTTGGCGCCGGTTTCGGACGCGCCCTGGTGGCTTACCGGCGGGTCTTTCGGCCCGGAGGCGAGCGTCGCCGCGACGGTCGTGTTTGGCGGCGCCTGCGCCTATCTGATCGCGAAGGGGGCGCTTACCAACCGACCCCCTCTCTCTTAGTAGAGAGGGATCAGATCTCAGACCTCCACGGACCCGGCGTCGTAGGCGAAGAGGCCCAGGGTCTCTTCGTTCTTGATCTGGGTCATGCCGTAGAGGTGGGCCTCGTCGCCTTCCAGGCGGTCGGCGTTGAGGTTCGACTCGACCTGGATGAAGCCGCAGCGCTCCTTGCGGGCGGCTTCATAGCGGGCGAGGGCCTCGGGGACGTCCGACGCGGCCTCGAAGGCGCGGGCCAAAACGAGGGCGTCCTCGATGGCGGCGGCGGCGCCCTGGCCCAGGAACGGGGTCATGGCATGGGCGGCGTCGCCCAGCAGGGCCACGCGGCCGCCGCGCACCCAGCTGGTCAGGGGCTGCCGGGCGAAGACGGCCCACTTGTAGAGGGCGGCCGGGTCGACGGCGTCGAGCAGGGCCTGAACGTCGCTGCTCCAGCCCTCGAAGGTCTTGCGCAGGTCGGCCAGATCGGCGCGGATCGTCCAGCCTTCCTCGGCCCAGCCCTCCTGACGGGCGAAGAAGACGAGGTTCAGCAGGGTTGAGTTGCGCAGCGGATAGCGCACGGCCATGCGGCCCGGGCCGATGTGGATGCCCGGGAAGTGGGCCATGTCTTCGAGCAGGGCGCCCTCGACCGGCACGATGGCGCGCCAGACGACGTGGCCGGTGAAGTGCGGCTCGCCGGGGTCGAAGCCCTTGCGCACGCCCGATTTGACGCCGTCGGCGCCGATCACCGCGTCGCCCTTGATCTCAGTCCCATCAGCCAGGACGGCGATCGCACCGTCGGCGGTCGGCTCGGCCGAAACGCAAGGCGAGGACAGGCGCACGGTGGCTCGGCCGGTGGCCTCGAGCGCCTCGACCAGGATGGCGTGCAGGTCGGCGCGGTGGATGTAGACGTAGGGCGCGCCGTAGAGGTCGCGCACCTTCTGGCCGCGTTCGAAGGCGACCAGGTCGCGACCGTCGGCCCAGTGCTGCACGCGCTGGCGAGCCGGCTCGACCCCGGCCGTGGTGATGGCCTCGGCCAGACCCAGGTGGTGATAGACGCGCATGGCGTTGGGCGCGAGCGTGACGCCGGCGCCGATCTCGCCCAGGGCCGGGGCCTGTTCCAGCACCTCGACGGTGTGGCCGGCGCGAGCCAGGGCGATGGCGGCGGTCAGGCCGCCGATGCCGGCGCCGGCGACGATCAGGTGCTGGGGACGCATGGGTAGTCTCCGTACTCAGGCATAGGTCGCCGCGTCGGCCAGCAGAGCGTCGAGCCCGGCGACCGCGTTGAGGCGAGGAAGGTCGAAAATATCGAGGCCGTCGGTCGTGCCGTCGGCGGCTAGCTTACCCAGCCAGTCGGGCGCGTGGCGGGCCAGGCCGTGCAGCAGCAGCATCGGGTGCAGGGCGATGGCGAAGCCCAGCTCCTGAAGTTCCGCGCCCGTGCGCACGGCGGTGATCCCGCCCTCGACGAGGTTGTGAACCAGCGGCACGCGGGCGGCGAAGCGCTCGGCCACGGCCTTGGTCTCTTCGAGCGTGCGGGGACCCTCGACGAAGACGATGTCGGCGCCGGCCTCCAGATAGGCCTCGGCGCGCTCCATGGCGGAGGCTGGGCCTTCGACGCCCAGGGCGTCGGTACGGGCGACCAGCAGGGTCTCGGACCGGGCGTCGAGCGCGGCGCGGACCTTGCCGACCATTTCGGCCAGCGGGATCACGCCCTTGCCGCGCATGTGGCCGCAGCGCTTGGGAAAGGTCTGGTCTTCCAGCTGCACGGCGGCGGCGCCGGCGCGTTCGAGCACCTTAACCGTGCGCTGGGTGTTCAGCGCGTTGCCGAAGCCCGTGTCGATGTCGACGATCAACGGGATCTCGACGCGGTCGCAGATCGCCCGCACCGCGTCGGCCAGCTCGCCGACGCCCACCAGGCCGACGTCGGGGTGGCCCAGGCGGGCCAGCGACAGCGCCGCGCCCGACAGGAAGGCCGCTTCGAAGCCGGCCTGCTCGAGCAGCAGCGCCGAGAAGCCGTCGTAGCAGCCCGGCGCGGCCAGCAGCCGGCGACGGCCGTCGGGGCCGACCGCCAGCCGCTGGCCGCGCCGGGCTGCTACGACGGCTTCTCGGCGCTGCTGCTCGAGCAGGCCG
>JASGDR010000096.1:0-6323 GCA_047607095.1 Caulobacter sp. | reverse complement strand
GTTCGGATCGTCGGCCGCCCAGCTGTCGCCGATCGAGGCCGCCCAGCTGGCCTCGGCCCTGGCGTCGCTGGCCGGCGGCGGCGGCTTCGACGTGATCGGCAACCTGCGAAGCTTCGCGCGCCTGGACCGTCTGGCCTTCGCCGAGAGCACCACGGGCATGACCGTGTCGGGGGGCAAGTACGTCACCGACGACGTCTATGTGGAGATCATCGGCGGCGGCCGCGAAGGGCCGGCGGCGCAGGTCGAGTGGCGCATCCGCCGCGCCCTGTCGCTGGTCTCGCGGCTGGGCGGCGACGGCGACGCCAAGCTTTCGGTGAAGTGGCGAAAGAACTATAGGTAGCGCAAGGCTGTTGCGCGGGCCTGCGGTTTCCTCGCCAAAGGAAACAACGTTTTGCCCGCGGCCCTTGGATTAGGTTTGAGCCAAGGGAGACAGCGAATCCATGCGGATCGACGACGAAGATCGGGCTGTCCTGGGGAGCTTGGCGGCCGACGGGGCCCGGATCATCGACCGGGCCGTCGACTGGTGCGCCATCAACTCGGGCAGCCGCCACATCGCGGGCCTGGAGCGCCAGAGGCAGGTTCTCGTCCACGCCTTTTCGGCGCTGCCCGCCGCGCCCGCGGAAATCCCGCTGACCGCCTCGCCGGAGATCGCCGCCGACGGGCGCGAGGTCGAGCAGGCCCATCCGCCCGCCATCGCCGTCGTCGTGCGGCCCGAGGCCCCGGTCCAGGTCGTGCTGACCGGCCACTACGACACCGTCTATCCCGAGACCTCGGCCTTCCAGACCGTCTCCACCCGACCCGACGGCGCGCTGCACGGCCCCGGCATCGCCGACATGAAGGGCGGGATCTCGGTGATGCTGGCGGCGCTGGAGGCGTTCGAGCGGCATCCCAAGGCCGGCAATCTGGGCTATCGCGTGCTGCTGTCGCCCGACGAGGAGATCGGCTCGATCGCCTCGGCCCCGGTGCTGGCCGACTTCGCGCGGCTGGGCCATGTGGGCCTGACCTACGAGCCGGCCCTGGCCGATGGGGCGCTGGCCAGCGTGCGCAAGGGCTCGGGCAACTTCCACGTGGTGGTCCACGGCCGCGCCGCCCACGCCGGACGCGACTTCGCCTCGGGGCGCAACGCCGTGATGGAGGCCGCGCGCCTGGCCCAGGCGCTGCACGCCCTGAACGGCCTGCGCGAGGGCGTGACGCTGAACGTCGCCAAGATCGACGGCGGCTCGCCGCTGAACATGGTGCCCGACACCGCCGTGCTGCGCTTCAACGTGCGCTTTCCCTCGGCCGCCGACGCCGCCTGGCTGGAGGGCGAGATCGCCGCGATCGTGGCCTCGACCAAGGCCGACGGCCTGCACGCCCACCTGCACGGCCGCATCACCCGCGGCGCCAAGCCGTTCAACGCCGCCCAGGAGAAGCTGTTCGGGGCGGTCAAGGAGGTCGGCGCGCTGCTGGGTCAGGACATCGCCTGGAAGCCTTCCGGCGGCGTCTGCGAAGGCAACAATCTCTTCGCCTCGGGCCTGCCCAACATCGACAGCCTGGGCGTTCGCGGCGGCGACATCCATAGCGAGGCCGAGCACGCCTGGCCGGCCAGCTTCGTCGAGCGCGCCCAGCTCTCGGCCCTTACCCTCATGAAGCTCGCGAGCGGCGACATCGACGCCCACGCGATCCGCGCGGCCATGGCCGCCGTACCGGAGACCCTCTGAATGCTCGTCGTGCGTCCCGCCGGCTCGGCGGATTTCGACTCCCTGATGGAACTGGCCGTGCTGTCGGGTCGGGGCTTCACCAGCCTGCCCGAGGACGAACCGACGCTGCGCGAGCGCCTGGCCCTGTCGGAAGCCAGCTTCCAGGCCGGCGTCGCCCCGCCCGAGGCCTGGTACACCCTGATGCTGGAAGACCTGGAGGCCGGGGTCATAGACGGCGTCGCCGGGGTGAAGGCCAGCGTCGGCCTCAAGCGGCCGTTCTTTTCGTTCCGGGTCGTGACGCTCGCCCAGTCCTCGCCGGTGCTGGAGATGCGCTTCGACCACAAGGCGCTGGTGCTGGTGAACGAGTGCGCCGGCTGGTCGGAGGTCGGCTCGCTGTTCCTGCGGCCGGAAAAGCGCAAGGGCGGGGCGGGGCGGCTGCTGGCCCAGTCGCGCTACATGCTGATCGGCATCGAGCCGCAGCGCTTTTCCGAGATGGTGCTGGCCGAGCTGCGCGGCTGGTTCGACGAGGACGGCAGCTGTCCGTTCTGGGAGCACCTGGCCAGCAAGTTCTTCCGGCTGGACTTCGACCAGGCCGACCTGATGAGCGCCTCCACCAACGGCCAGTTCATCCTCGATCTGGCCCCCCGCCACCCGATCTACACCGAACTGCTGCCGCCGCCGGCTCGCGACGTCATCGGTCGGGTGCACCGCGACGGCGAGGCCGCCCGGGCCATGCTCGAGCGCGAGGGCTTTCGCTACCAGGGCCTGGTCGATCTGTTCGACGCCGGTCCGACGGTGGCCGCGCCGCGCGACGACATCCGCACGGTTCGCGACGCCCGGCGTCTGCGCGTGAAGATCGGCGAGGACGCGTTCGGCGAGGAGGCCCTGATCTCGACCACCGACATCGCCCGGTTCCGGGCGGTGCGGGCGGCCGTGCTGATCGACGGCGAGGCGGCGATCCTGGATCGCGAGACGGCCGGCGCCCTCGGGGTCGGCGAAGGCGACCATGTGCGGGTGAAGGCATGAGCGGCGTTTACATCGACGGCGTCTGGAAGAGCGGGCAGGGTCCCGAGGCGACCTCCACCGATCCGGCGACCGGCGAGGTGGTCTGGCGCGAGGCGACGGCTTCGTCGGCCGACGTCGAGGCGGCCGTCGCGGCGGCGCGCCGGGCCTTCCACCCCTGGGCCGATCTACCGCGCGAGGAGCGCATCGCCGTCCTGCGCCGCTACAAGGAGGTGCTTCTCGAACGGGCCGCGTCTTACGCCGAGGCCCTGAGCCGCGAGACCGGCAAGGCGCTGTGGGAGACCAAGGCCGAGATCGCCTCGATGGCCGGCAAGGTCGACGCCTCGATCAGGGCCTATGACGAGCGCACGGGCGTGACCGAAAACGCCATGCCGTTCGGGCGCGCGGTGCTGCGCCACCGGCCGCATGGCGTGATGGCGGTGCTGGGGCCGTTCAACTTCCCGGGCCATCTGCCCAACGGCCACATCGTGCCGGCCCTGCTGGCGGGCGACACCGTGGTCTTCAAGCCCTCGGAAGAGACGCCCCTGGCCGGCCGGCTGCTGGTCGAGGCGCTGGAGGCGGCCGGCCTGCCGTCGGGCGTCGTCAACCTGGTGCAGGGCGGGCGCGAGGTCGGCCAGGCCCTGATCGACCAGGAGATCGACGGCCTGCTGTTCACCGGCTCCGCCGCCGCCGGAACCTTCTTCCGCCGCCATTTCGCCGACCGGCCCGACGTGATCCTGGCCCTGGAGCTGGGCGGCAACAATCCGCTGGTCGCCTGGCAGGCCGGCGATCCGGCCGCCGTCGCCGCCCTGGTGGCGCAGTCGGCCTTCATCACCACCGGCCAGCGCTGCTCCTGCGCCCGCCGCCTGATCGTGCCCGACGGCGCGGAAGGCCAGGCGATCATCGACGCCGTGCTGGCGCTGGTCCCGCGACTGTCGATCGGCCCGTGGAACGGCGACGAGCCGTTCATGGGCCCGCTGATCTCCGAGCGCGCCGCCGGCCACGCCCTGGCGGCGGCCGGACGCATCGAGGGCAAGCGCCTGCTGGAGCCCGGCCGCGTCGAGGGGCTGTCGGGCGCTTTCGTTTCGCCGGGCCTGATCGACGTCACCGGCGTCGACGTGCCCGACGAGGAAATCTTCGCCCCGGTCCTGCAGGTGCGCCGGGTCGCCTCGTTCGACGAGGCCCTGGCCGCCGCCAACGCCACCCGCTACGGCCTGTCGGCTGGGCTTGTGAGCGAGAACCCGGCCCTGTGGGACCGCTTCCTGGCGCGGATCCGGGCCGGGGTGGTCAATCTGAACCGCCCGACCACGGGCGCGGCCGGGACCATGCCGTTCGGCGGCCTGGGAGCCTCCGGCAACCATCGCCCCAGCGCCTATTACGCCGCCGACTACTGCGCCTATCCGGTGGCCAGCTTCGAGGCCGGGGCGGTGCTCGACACCACCGGCGACATCAAGGGGCTGCGTTCGTGAGTTTCGCGGTCGAGGCCAATTGCGACGGCCTGGTCGGCCCGACCCACTCCTATGTCGGCCTGTCGCCCGGCAACATCGCCAGCCAGGTCAACGCTGGCCAGGTTTCCGATCCCCGGGCCGCGGTGCTGGAGGGGCTGTCGAAGATGCGGCGGCTGGCCGACTGGGGCGTGCCGCAGTTCGTGCTGCCGCCGCATGAGCGCCCCGCCGTGGCCTTCCTGAAGGCGATCGGTTTCCCGGGCTCCGACGCGGCCGTGGTCGAAAGCGCCTGGAAGACCGCCCCGGCCCTGGCCGCCGCCGCCTGCTCGGCATCGCCGATGTGGGCCGCCAACGCCGCCACCGTCACGCCCAGCGCCGATGCGGCCGACGGCCGCGTGCACTTCACGCCCGCCAACCTGCTGACCAACCTGCACCGAAGCCTGGAAGGTCCGCAGACGACCCGGGCCCTGCGCCGGCTGTTTCCGGACGAGGCCCGCTTCGCCGTCCACGACCCGCTGCCCGCCCAGCCGCACTTCGCCGACGAGGGCGCGGCCAACCATGTGCGGCTGTGCGCCGATCATGGCGAGGCCGGGGTGAACCTGTTCGTCTGGGGTCGCGAGGCCTGGGAGCACTGGAGCGGCGCCTATCCCGCCCGCCAGACCCGCGAGGCCTTCGAGGCGATCCAGCGCCGCCACGCCGCCGCCCGCGCCGTCTTTCCGCGCCAGGGCCGCCGGGCCATCGCCGGCGGGGCCTTCCACAACGACGTGGTGTGCGTGGGCACGCGCGAGACCCTGTTCTTCCACGAAGCCGCCTTCGAGGACCGCGCGGCCATGGAGGAGGAGGTCCGCCGCGCCGCCGAGGGCCTGTTCGAGCCGGTGTTCGTCGAGGTCTCCGAGGCCGACCTGCCCATCGAGGACCTGGTGAAGAGCTACCTCTTCAACTCCCAGCTTCTCGTGCTGCCCGGCGAGGATCGGCTGGTGCTGCTGGCGCCCGGCGAGACCCGCGATAATCCCCGCGCCCGCGCGGCGGCCGAGGGCCTGGTCGCCTCCAACGGCCCGATCGGCCGCGTGGAATACGCCGACGTCCGCCAGAGCATGCGCAACGGCGGCGGTCCGGCCTGCCTGCGGCTGCGGGTGGCGCTGACGAGCGAGGAGCTGGCCGCCGCCAATCCGGCCCAGCGCTTCGACGCGGCCCTGCACGACCGGCTCGCCGACTGGGGAACGCGCCGTTATCGCGACCGCCTGGCGCCCGCCGACCTGGCCGACCCGGACCTGCTGGTCGAAAGCCGCGAGGCGCTCGACGAACTGACCGCCATTCTGGATCTCGGCGGCGGCTTCTACCCGTTCCAGAGGGACGGATGAGCTTCACGATCCGCCCGACCACGATGGACGACGCGCCCGCCGTCGTCGCCGTCCACCGCGCCACGGCCGCGATCCCCGGCGGCATCGCCCGCCGGCCCGAGGAGATCACCGACGCCTACATCGCGCGGACCCTGACCGCTGCGCTGGCCGACGGCGTCGGTCTCGTGGCGGTGGACGGGCGGGGCGTCGTCATCGGCGAGATCCACGCCGTGCGCATCCCGGTGAAGCTGTTCTCGCACGTCCTGTCGGACCTGACGGTGGCCGTGCATCCGGACGGGCGGGGCGCGGGCGTCGGCTCGGCCCTGTTCCAGGCGCTGTTCGCCGCCGCCCGGACCATGGACCCGCCGATCGTGCGCGTGGAACTGAACGCCGGCGCCGGCAATGCGGGCGCCCTGCGGCTCTACGAGCGGCTGGGGTTCAAGGTGGAAGGTCGGCTGGAAAAGCGCGGACGGCTGCCGGACGGGACGTTCGAGGACGACATCACGATGGGGCTGATCCTGCGCTGAGGGAACCTCCCCCTGTGGGGGAGGCGGCCGAAGGCCGGTGGGGGGACGTTTTCAACTTCCGGCGCGGGGGCCGATTTTTCAGCCACGCCCCCCACCGATCGCTTCGCGATCACCTCCCCCACAGGGGGAGGTTCCTCCGGGATGGGATCAGGAAACAATCTCGCTCGCGGTCATCGCCACGACCCCCATCGCCCCCAGCCCGGACAGCAGCCGCCGCAGGGCCGAGATCCGGAACGGCTGGCCGGTGACATACGGCGTCAGGGTGAAGCCCAGCACCCGCCCGCCGAACCGGTCGGCGCTCCGCGCCAGATAGTCGGCGGCCTCCAGCAC
>JASGDR010000095.1:0-16808 GCA_047607095.1 Caulobacter sp. | reverse complement strand
TTTCGATCGTCAGAGAGCGTACAAAGGTGCTCATGGCCACCCCCAGGGACCGCGTTGGTCGTCGACACCTGTGATAGTGGAAAGCAGACTCCACACAAGGTTGTCTTTTGTCGATCGCGCCTCAGGCCCGCTCCACCAACACCCCAGGCTGCGCTGCATCCAGGCCGAACGTCACCGGCAGGTGGCGGACGTGCGGGGTCTGGAGGTTCAGGGCCTTGGCGCCGCGAGCGATGGCGAGCTTGCCGAGCGCCGTGGGGCCGAAGCCGGACTGGACCTTGGGGTTGGCGCCCAGGCGGCGGCGCAGGACGCCGTTGGCGTAGATGACGTTGGCGCGCATCAGGGCCGGCGGGGTCATGAATTCGATGGAGATCGAGACGTTCAGCATCGGGCCGTTCTCGATCCGGTGCGGGGCGTTCTGCTTCCAGGTGACCATCGAGCCGGGCGTCAGCTCGACCTCCTGGGCGCCGGCGTCCCACGAAGGTTCGAAGGCGAACTGCTCGGCGGTCTCGCGCAGCACGATCTTCTCGAGGGCGAGATCGCCGACGTAAGGGTCGGCCACCGGATAGACCCAGACCTTCTTGACGCCGCGGATCTGCCACAGCGACACCAGCGGCACGTCGAGATGGTAGAAGACCTGGGCGTTGGCGCTGCTGATCAGCATGCCGAGATCGCGCTTGAAGGTCTTGAGGCCCGGGACCTCCCTCTCCTTCTCGGCGAAGATCTCGTCGCAGAGGGCGGCGTACTCGGGCACGTGGTCGTTGGTGTGGCGCAGGTTCAGCCAGATGCGGCCGGCCTTGGCGGCCTCCAGCAACTGGTCGCCCGTGAGGTTACCCGCCGAGCCCTTGCGCCAGGTGGTCCAGGCCTTGGGATCCTCGCCCATGGTGAAGACGCCCAGGAGCTCGCGCGGATAGCGGTCGAGCAGGCGCGCCAGGCCTTCGTCGTCGAACATCGGCCGCTCGTGCAGGCCATGCTTGAAGACGAGGTTCTCCTTGCCGAAGACCTTGGCCTTTTCCGGGGTCCAGTCGTGGATGATGCTCATGGCCTCAACCTCACACCGAGTGTCCGTAGAAGTGGATCTTGAAGGGCCCCCACCACAGGGTCTTGCCGAGGCCGCGGGCGGCGCGGTCGAGCCAGTCGGCCCGGTCGCCGGCGCGGGTCAGCCACTTGAAGCCGGCCACGGCCCCGAACAGGGCGGCCTGAGCGACGCCGACCGCCATCCAGCGGGCCACGCCCAGCCGGTCCGGCGGCGCGGCGGCGGCGCAATGGGCCGAGGGGCCCTGGCCGTAGGCGAAGGCGCGGCGGATCGTGTAGTCGAGGGTCAGGCGCTCGGGCAGCGGGTCTTCCCAGACCCACGCCGCGGGCTCCCAGGCGAAGATCGCGCCGCCGGCCCGCATGTGGCCGAACAGCATGTCGTCCTCGCCGCCGATGCGGTTGCGCTCGGCCGCGAAGGGGGCGACGGGATCGGGCAGGCTGGAGCGCTTCAGCAGGCTGTCGCCGCAACCGTAATAGTGGTCGATGACCCCGGCCTGGTCCGGACCCAGGCGCGAGAAGAACCGCTCCAGATAGTCGCGATGCTCGGTGACGGCCTCGGGCGCGCGACCGCGGACCGGACCGAAGACGACGTCGGCGTCGTAGCGCGCCTGCGCCGCCAGCAGGGCCGCCAGCCAGCCGGCCGGCGCCTCCTCGTCGTCGTCGAGGAAGGCGATGAACGCGCCCGAGGCCTTGGCCATGCCGGCGTTGCGGGCGTTGGCGACCCCCGCGCGCGGCTCGTGCACGTAGTGGACGGGGAACGGCGCCTGCGCGGCGAGGGACTCGGCCACGGGCCGGGCCGAGGGCGTCTGGTCGTTGTCGACGATCACGAGCTCGAGCTCGGCGTGATCCACTCCGGCCTGAGCCAGGACCGAGCGGGCCGCGACGGAGAGACCGCCGGGCCGACGCTGGGTCGGGATCATGATCGTCACGCGCGCCATCAGGCCTCCACTGTCGCGTTGCGCCGGCGCCCCTGGGCGGCGACGGCGTCGACCAGCCCCTTCACCCGGCCGCCCATGGTGAGCTCCGTGCTGGCGATGATGTCCATGCGTCGGCGCAGGCGCGCAACCGGTCCCCGCCCCTGGGCGCCGGCCAGGGCCCAGACGCCCTCGACCGAGTGGGCCATGCGGCCGGCCATGCTGGCGGCCGTGGCCGCGCCGTCGGCCAGCAGGGTCCGCGAGAGACCGTAGGCGTACTTGTAGTGGTCCGAACCGGGACCTAGGTCGTAGCGCGACAGGCCGAGCGAGGGCATGGCGGCGATGGCGCGCAGGAAGAAGATCTGTCCCGGCGACCAGGCGGCGAAGGCCGGATTGGTCGAGGCGATCCACGGGTGGTAGATCGCGCCCTGGCGCACCCCGAAGTGACCGGCCACCAGCTGGCCGCCGGCGTAGAGGTTGATCATCAGGCCGCGGAAGTCGCCTTCACGGGTTTCGAACAGCGACTGGAACAGGTCCCGCGTCCACTGCGGGCGCAGGAAGTCGTGAACGCCGGTGCGCTCGATCTGCTCGCGCTTCCAGGCGATCAGCTGGTCGAAGGATTCCTGGGAGACGTCGGCGGCGACCAGGGTCACCTCGCCCATCTCGCGGTCGAGCTTGTTGTCCAGGCGGCGGTAGTTCTTGATCTTCTTGGGGCTGGCCGCGCGGACCGCCTCGAGATAGGCCTCGACGCCGTCCTCGATGTCGATGACGTAGGCCGGGATCGTCGCTTCGGCGGCGAACACGCCGGCGGCGTCGACCAGGCCGGTGTAGCGGAACACGGCGAGATCGGCCGCCCGCAGCAGCTGGGCCGCGTCGATTTCGACGCCGGGCTTGGCCACCAGGCCGTGATAGTCCGACAGGGGTGCGCCGATTGGTCGCGCCATCCCGCCGGGTCGGCGATGGTGCGGCAGGAAGCCGACGGTCTCGCCCTCGCGACGGATCACCGCCACCCGGGCGTCCTCGCGCACCCGGCCCACGGCCTGGGTGAAGTCGGGGCCCAGCAAGGGGTTGGCCAGGGCCGGATCGGCCGCGACGAAAGCTCGCCACAGGGCCAAGTCAGCCTGGGTGATATCGGCGGGGTGCAGGGTCTCGACTTGCAGCATGTCCACCTGTCCTAATCCGGGTCGGCCTAAGGAATGATGGAAATAATTCTGCAATCTGGAGGCCAGGATCAGGATACGAAGGTCGCGCCCAGGATGCGCTCCAGCCAGACCTGGTCGGTCTCGTCGAAAGCGGCGGGACGATCGGAGTCGACGTCGAACACCGCCAGCAGGCGGCCCTGGCCGTCGAACACCGGCACGACGATCTCGCTGGCCGACCGGCTGTCGCAGGCGATATGGCCCGGGAAGGCGTGCACGTCGGGGACCAGCTGGGTCTCGCCCGTGGCCGCCGCCGCGCCGCAGACGCCGCGGCCGAACGGAATGCGCAGGCAGCCCAGCGTGCCCTGATAGGGACCGACGACCAGCTCGCGCTCCTTGGCCGGATCGACGACGTAGAAGCCGGTCCAGAAATAGTGGTCGAAGCTGTTGGCCAGCATCGAGGCCACCGTCGCCATGCGGGCGGTCAGGTTGGGCTCGCCGTCGAGCACCGAGGCGATCTCGTCGGCCACCTCGGCGTAGCGGGCGGCCTTGTCGGCGGAGAGGGTCTTGTCGTTGAAAGCTTCAGCCATGGCCCGGATATAGCGCGACCGCGCGCGGAAGCGAGCCCCCGCGCACGGCCTTTTCCCCAAGCTTCGGCGTATCATTTCGGCCGCGAGCCGAAATGGAACAGCTTCAGAATTCTTCCCAGTCGCCCGGACGCGACTGCGGCGCCACCTTCAGGGCGTTGGCGCCCTGGACGTAACGCTCGCGGAAGGCCTCGCGGCGCGGGGCGGCGGGCTGGCGCGGCGCGGGACGCAGCTCGCGAACCTCGGCGCCGACCCGGAAGCGGCTGATCAGGCGCTCCAGTTCGGCGGCCTCGCCGGACAGGGCGTGGCTGGCGGCCGTCGACTGCTCGACCATGGCCGCGTTCTGCTGGGTCACCTGGTCCATCTGGTTGACGGCGGTGTTGACCTCCGCCAGGCCGATGGCCTGCTCCTTGGCCGAAGAGGCGATCTCGCCGACCAGGGCGTTGATCTCGGAGACCTGCTCCATGATCTGCTGCAGGGTCTCGCCGGTCTCTCCGACCAGACGCACGCCCTTGCCGACCTCATCGGTGGAGGCGCGGATAAGGCCCTTGATCTCCTTGGCGGCGTCGGCCGAGCGCTGGGCCAGGGCCCGCACTTCCTGGGCGACGACGGCGAAACCACGTCCCGCCTCGCCGGCCCGCGCGGCCTCGACGCCGGCGTTGAGGGCCAGAAGGTTGGTCTGGAAGGCGATCTCGTCGATGACGCCGATGATCTGAGTGATCGACTGCGACGACTTCTCGATGCCGCCCATGGCCTGGACCGCCTCGCGCACGACCTTGCCGCTCTTCTCGGCGTTGGCCTTGGCGCTTTCGGTGACCTGGCGGGCGCGCTCGGCGCCTTCCGAGCTCTTGCGGACGGTGGCGGTGATCTGGTCGAGGGCGGCGGCGGTCTGCTCCAGGCCCGCGGCCTGACGCTCGGTGCGCTGGGCCAGGTCGTCGGAGGCGTGGCTGATCTCGGCGCAGCCCGTGCGGATGCTCTGGGCGGCGGCCAAAATGCCGGCCATGGTCTGCTGCAGGCTCTCGACGGCGGCGTTGAAGTCGCGCGGCATCTTGCGAGCGTCGCCGGCGAAGCCGTCCTCGCGCATGCGCCAGATCAGGTCGCCGTCGGCCAGCTTCTCCATGCCTTCGCCGAGGGTGGCGACGGCGGCGGCCTGGGCGCGGGCGAAGGCCGCCGCCTCCTGCTCATGGCGCTGGCGCTCGGCCTCGGCCACGGCGCGCTCGGCTTCCTGTTCGGCGCGGCGGCGCTGGCCGTCGGCCAGGTCGTGGCGGAAGCCGTCGAGGGCGCGGGCGATGGCGCCGATCTCGTCGCCGCCGGTCACGCCGGGCACCGGCTGGTCGTAGCGGCCGGCGCTGAGCGCGTCGACCGACTGGGTCAGGCCCGACAGCGGCTTGCGCACCAGGCTGGCGCTGGCCAGGAACAGGGCCAGCAGCACGGCGGCGGTGATCGCCACGCCGCCGATCAGCAGGATCATGGCCAGACGGTCGGCCGGGCCGGTGATGGCCGAGCGCGGCACGTCCATCACCAGGGCCCAGGTGGTGTTCAGTTCGGGGATGACGATCGGGCGGACCATGCGCTCCATGGCCTCATCGCCGACCTGGACCCCTTCGAAGATCGACGCCTCGCCGCCGTTCAGCGCGGCCTTGACCTTGTCGGCGCCGGCGTCGGCATAGGCCGTGGTGCGCTTGTCGGCGTCGGGGTGGGCCACCCACTTGCCGGCGGCCGACAGCAGCATGACGCGGCCGCCGCCCAGCGGCTTCAGCTGTTCGAGGCGCTTGGAGACGCCGTCCAGCGACAGGTCGACGCCGGTCGCGCCGAGGAACTGGCCGCCGACCATGGCCGGGTAGACCACCGAGGTCATCAGCTCGGTCTTGCCGGCCACGACGTAGGGATAGGGCTCGAGCAGCGCGGCCTTATGGGTGTCCCGCGGGATCGTGTAGTAGGGCTGGCTGTATTCGTTGCCTTCGTTCAGGGGCTGGAACACCACCTTGCCGTCGGCGTGCACCCAGTAGGGCGTGAAACTGCCGTCGGGATTGGCGCCCATCTCGGTCTGGCCGGCGAACTCGGCGTCGCGGCCGTCGAGGGCGTTGGGCGCGGCCATGAACCAGCTGCCCATGACGATCGGCGTCGCGTCGGCCTGGGGGCGCAGCATCTCGATATAGGTCTTGCGGTCGCGCAGGCCGGCCGAATGGGCGGCGGCGATCGAACCGGCGGTCGAGCGCGAGGTGGCCTCGACGCGGCCGATCTCGGTGCGGATCTGCTCGATGGCGTCGTCGGCCACGGCGCCGGCGTAGCGATGCGTGAGGCCGGCCACGATGCCGGAGGTGTGCATCGACACCGCGACGGCCGCGGCGATCAGCAGAAGGCCGATGGCCAGCCCCGCCACCGTCACCAGCTTCCACGCGATGGTCAGCCGACCGAACGCCTTCATCGAGAATCTCCGCAGCCCGAGCCCTTAACCAAGTTTCTGACGGCCGATTCCTAATCGGCTGTTAACCGAGGTTAAGCTGCGACAATCTGGCGCCTGCACGGACGAGGCCGCCCTACTCCTTCGCCAGCTTGACCAGCTGGACCAGGATCTTCTCGGCCGCATCGAGACGCTGGGCCGGCTTTTCCCACTCGCCCTTGACCACGACCTTCTGGTCGGGGCGCGCCTTCCAGATCAGGCTGTTCTTGGCGGCGAACTGGATCAGGGCCAGCGGATTGGCGAACTCGTCGTTGCGGAAGCTGAGCACCGCGCCCTTGGGCCCGACGTCGATCTTGGCGACATTGGCCTCGCGGCACATGCCCTTGATGCCGACGACCTTGAGCAGGCTGTCGGTCTCGGGCGGCAGCGGGCCGAAACGGTCGATCATCTCGGCGGCCAGGGCCTCGCGATCGGCGGCCTTTTCGGCTTCCGACAGGCGGCGATAGAGCGACAGGCGCACGTTCAGGTCGGGCACGTAGTCGTCCGGGATCATCACGGCCGCGCCGGTGTTGATCTGCGGCGACCAGGCGCGGTCCTCCAGCAGGGCTTCGGCGCCCTGACGCTCGCGAAGGGCCGCCACGGCGTCTTCCAGCATCTGCTGATAGAGCTCGACGCCGATCTCCTTGATGTGGCCGCTCTGCTCGTCGCCGAGCAGGTTGCCGCCGCCGCGGATGTCGAGGTCGTGGCTGGCCAGCTGGAAGCCGGCGCCCAGGCTGTCGAGCGATTGGAGCACCTTCAGGCGCTTCTCGGCCGACAGGGTGATCTGCTTTTCGGCGGGCGTGGTCAGATAGGCGTAGGCGCGGGCCTTGGAGCGGCCGACCCGTCCGCGGATCTGATAGAGCTGGGCCAGGCCGAACATGTCGGCGCGGTGCACCACCAGGGTGTTGGCCGAAGGGATGTCGAGGCCGCTCTCGACGATCGTCGTGGCGAGAAGCACGTCGTACTGGCCCTCGTAGAAGGCGGTCATCACCTCCTCGAGCTGGGTGGCGCTCATCTGGCCGTGGCCGACGACGTACTTGATCTCGGGAACCTGGGTGCGGAGGAACTTCTCGATGTCCTCCAGATCCTTCAGGCGCGGCACGACATAATAGGCCTGGCCGCCGCGATACTTCTCGCGCAGCAGGGCCTCGCGCACCGTGACCGGGTCGAAGGGCGTGATGTAGGTGCGCACCGCCAGGCGATCGACCGGCGGGGTGGCGATGATCGACATCTCCCGAATGCCGCTGAGCGCCATCTGCAGCGTGCGCGGAATGGGCGTGGCGGTCAGGGTCAGCATGTGCACGTCGGCGCGAAGCTCTTTCAGCTTCTCCTTGTGCTTGACCCCGAAGTGCTGCTCCTCGTCGACGATCACGAGGCCCAGGTCCTTGAAGGCGACCTGCTTGGACAGCACCGCGTGGGTGCCGACCACGATCTCGAACTGGCCGTTGGCCAGGCCCTCGCGGGTGTCGGCGGCCTCCTTGCCGGTGACCAGGCGCGACAGGCGGGTGACCTTGATCGGCCAGCCCTGGAAGCGCTCCTTGAAGGTCTTGTAGTGCTGGCGGGCGAGCAGCGTGGTCGGGCAGACGACCGCAACCTGCTTGCCGCTCATGGCCACCACGAAGGCCGCGCGCAGGGCCACTTCGGTCTTGCCGAAACCGACGTCGCCGCAGATCAGGCGGTCCATCGGCTTGCCCGACGACAGGTCTTCCAGCACGTCGTGGATGGCGTTGAGCTGGTCGTCCGTCTCCTCGTAGGGGAACCGGGCGCAGAATTCGTCGAACACGCCCGACGGCGGATCGGTCTCTTCCACCGACTTCAGCGAGCGGGCGGCGGCGATCTGGATCAGGCCTTCGGCCATGACCCGCAGGCGCTCCTTCGCCTTGGCCTTGCGGCCCTGCCAGGCCGCGCCGCCCAGCTTGTCGAGCTGCACGTTCTCGCCGTCGGCGCCGTAGCGCGTGAGCAGGTCGATGTTCTCGACCGGCAGGTAGAGCTTGGCCTCGCCGCCGTACATCAGGTCGAGGCAGTCGTGCGGCGCGCCCTGCACGTCGAGGGTCTTGAGGCCCTCGTAGCGGCCGATGCCGTGGTCGATGTGGACGACGAGGTCGCCGGGCGTCAGGGCCGAGGCCTCGGCCAGGAAATTGGCGGCGCGGCGCTTCTTGCGCGGACGGGCCAGGCGGTCGCCGAGGATGTCGGTCTCGGAGATGACGGCCAGGCTGTCGGTCTCGAAACCGGCGTCCAGCGGCAGGACGACCCGTTGCGGAACCTTGGGGTCGTTGGCCTTGGCCGCCTGCCAGTAGCCGGCGTAGGGGATCTTCTTGAGGCCGTGATCCGACAGCATCGCGCCCAGGCGTTCGGACGAGCCTTCCGACCACGAGGCGAAAAGGACCCGCTTACCCTCCCCGGCCAGCTTCTTGGCGTGGTCGGCGGTGGCTTCGAACAGGTTGACGCTGTCCTGGGCGCGTTCGGCGGCGAAGGTGCGGCCGAGCTTCGCGCCCATGTCGACGACGTCGAGGCCCTGAGGCTGGAACGGCGTGAACTGGCGATGGGGCCGGTCGGCGATCGCCTCGTCCCATTCCTTGGCGGTCAGGTAGAGGGCGTGGGGCTCCAGCGGTCGGTAGGCCGACTTGCGATCGGCGGCGGCGCGGGCGTCGTAGGCGTCGGCGATCATCGCCAGGCGCTCGTCGCGGGCCTCGGCGGTCTGGTGGTCGACGCCGATCAGGGTTCCGGCCGGCAGGTAGTCGAAGATGCTGGCCATCCGCTCGTAGAACAGCGGCAGCCAGTGCTCCATGCCCGCGCGGCGACCGCCGTCGCTGACCGCGGCGTAGAGCGGATCGTCGCCCGGCGCGCCGAACAGGCGCACGTACGAACCGCGGAAGCGCGAGACGGCGTCGGCGTCGAGCAGGGCCTCGCTGACCGGCAGCAGCTCGATCGACTTCAGCTGCCTGGTCGAGCGCTGGGTCTCCGGATCGAAGGCGCGGATGCTTTCCAGGGTGTCGCCGAACAGATCCAGGCGCACGGGCTCTTCGGCGGCCGGGGGATAGACGTCGATGACGCCGCCGCGGATGGCGAACTCGCCGCGCTCGGAGACGGTGGAGGCGCGGGCGTAGCCGTTGACGGCGAAGTAGCGTTCCAGGTCCTTGATGTCGACCGACTGGCCGACCTTGGCGCTGTAGCTGGCGCGCTGCAGGACGTCCTTGGCGGGCACCCGCTGCAGCAGCGCGGGCGCGGCGACGACCAGCATGGCGGGCTTGCTCTGGCCAAGGTCGGTCGCCAGCCGGTGCAGGGTGCACATGCGCGTGGCGGCCACGCCGGCCGACGGGCCGATGCGGTCATAGGGCAGGCAATCCCACGAGGGCAGCAGCACCGCCTCGATCTCGGGGGCGAAGAACTTCAGGGCGTCGATGAAGGCGCTGGCCCGGGCCGTATCGCGGGCCACGAACACGGTCAGGCCGCCGCGGGCGCGCGCGACATCGGCCATCGCCAGGGCGTCGAAGCCCTCGGGCGCTCCGGCCAGGGTCAGGCCGCCGGCGGCCTTGGCGATCTGTTTGGCGTCGTAGGCCATGCTGCTCTTCAACTGATGGCGACCGACTAAGCCGCCGGGACGCTAGTGGTTCAGACTTTCGGACCGAAACCTCGCCCTTCGACGGGCTCGGGGTGAGGTTTCTACTGCATGGCCCCTGCCCTGGTTCTCATCCCGAGCTTGTCGAAGGACGAGGACCGCGCAGGGCCTTAGGCGCCGTCGCCGGGCGGCCGCGAGGCGTGGGCCTCGAACCGGAACTTGCGGATCATCGCCATGATCTCGGTCTCGAAAGCCGGCGGGGTCGGCTCCTGGCCGACGATCCAGGCGTAGATCTCGCGATCGGACTGTTCGAGCAGGGTTTCCAGCACGTCGAGCTGGTCGGGGGTCAGGCTCGGGCCATGGGTTTCCGCGAACGGCCCCAGAATGAGGTCCGCTTCACGGAAGCCGCGATGCCAGGCCCGGAACTTCAGCCGCCGAAGGCGGGCGTCGTGATCGATGGTCATGCGGCCGCCGATATAGAGCGCGCCGACGCCGGGCGCCAGCGTCGCGGCGTCGATTGACCGAACCTGCTGACGGCTTTAGGCGCGAAGGCATGGCTTCCTTGATGATCCAGGGCTGCGGCTCCGACGTCGGCAAATCGACCCTGGTGGCGGGTCTGTGCCGGCTGTTTTCCAACCGGGGCCTCGTGGTCAGGCCGTTCAAGCCGCAGAACATGTCCAACAACGCGGCCGTCACGGCCGACGGCGGCGAGATCGGCCGGGCCCAGGCGCTGCAGGCGGTCGCCTGCCGTGTGCCCGCCAGCGTGCACATGAACCCGGTGCTGCTGAAGCCCCAGAGCGACGTCGGCGCCCAGGTCGTGGTGCAGGGCCGCGTGGTCGGGAACTACAAGGCGCGGGCGTTCCAGGGGCTGAAGCCGGATCTGCTGGCGACCACGCTGGACAGCTATCGCCGCCTCGCCGCCGAAGCCGATCTCGTGCTGATCGAGGGCGCGGGCAGTCCGGCCGAGACCAACCTGCGGGCCGGCGACATCGCCAACATGGGTTTCGCCCACGCCGCCGACGCGCCGGTGGCCCTGGTCGGCGACATCGACCGGGGCCACGTGATCGCGGCTCTGGCCGGCGCGCACCTCGTCCTGGACGACGCCGACCAGGCGCGGATCAAGGGCTTCATCATCAACAAGTTCCGGGGCGATCCGGCGCTGTTCGACGACGGACGGACCGAGGTCGTCCGGCGGACGGGCTGGAGCGATCTGGGCATGGTTCCGTGGCTGCCGCCGGTGCGGTTCCTGCCGGCGGAGGACGCCGTGGTGCTCGAGCGCTCGGCGGGCGCGTCCGAAGGCCGGCGCGCCAAGGTGGTCGTGCCGATGCTGTCGCGGATCGCCAATTTCGACGACTTCGATCCCCTGCGGAACGATCCGGCCATCGATCTGGAGTTTCTGCCGCCGGGCGGCGTGCTGCCGGGCGACGCCGATCTCGTCATTCTGCCGGGCTCCAAGGCCACGCTCGCCGATCTGGCCTTCCTGCGCGCCCAGGGCTGGGACGTCGACATCCTCGCCCATGCCCGGCGCGGCGGCCGGGTGCTGGGCGTCTGCGGCGGCTACCAGATGCTGGGCCGGAGCGTCAGCGATCCGGGCGGCGTCGAGGGCGCGCCGGGATCGGCCGCCGGGCTTGGCCTGCTGGACGTCGAGACCGTGCTGGCCGGCGACAAGACCGTGCGTCCGGCCGCCGGTCGCCTGGCCGACGGCGCGGCCTTCGAGGGCTACGAGATCCATGTCGGCCGCACGAGCGGTCCGGGAACGGCGCGACCGATGCTGACCATCGACGGCCATGGGCCGGACGGCGCCGTCTCGGCCGACGGCAGGATCGCCGGGGCCTATGTGCACGGCCTGTTCGACAAGGCCTCGGCGCGCGCCGCCCTGCTCGCCCCGCTCGGCGTGACGACCGACGGCCTGGACCAGTCGGCCCGGGTCGACGCGGCGCTCGACGAGATCGCGCAGATCCTGCAGCGATCCCTGGACATCGACGCCGTCGCCCGGATCGCGGGTTTGTCCTAGCCGGTTTTCCTGGCCCGGCCGCGCGGCGACGGCCAGACTGCGCCCCGACGAATCCCGCCCCAGGAGCCGCCATGTCCCGCCGCGCCGTATCCGCCCTGCGCGCCTTCCTGCGCAGCGAGTCCGCCGGCGGGGTGCTGCTGATGATCTCGGCGGCCGCGGCCTTGGCCGTGGCCAACTCGCCGCTGGCGCAAGGCTATTTCCACGCCCTGCACGCCCATCTCGGCCCGCTGTCGGTCGCGCACTGGATCAATGACGGCCTGATGGCGGTGTTCTTCCTGCTGGTGGGGCTGGAGATCAAGCGCGAGGTCGTGGACGGCGAGCTGTCGACCTGGCCGCGCCGCGCCCTGCCCGGCGTCGCGGCCCTGGGCGGCATGATCGCTCCGGCGCTGGTCTACCTGCTGGTCGCGCGAAACGCGCCGGACGTCCGGGCGGGCTGGGCGATCCCGGCGGCGACCGACATCGCCTTCGCGCTGGGGGTCCTGTCGCTGCTGGGGCCGCGCGTTCCGGGCGCGCTGAAGATCTTCCTGGCGGCCCTGGCCATCATCGACGACCTGGGCGCCATCCTGATCATCGCCCTGTTCTACACCGATCACCTGACGCTGTGGGCGCTGGGCGCGGCGGCGGGGGTGCTGGCCGTGCTGGTCGCGCTGAACCGGTTGAAGGTGACGATGCTGTGGCCCTATCTGCTGCTGGGCGCGCTGCTGTGGTTCCTGTTCCTGAAGTCGGGCGTGCACGCCACCCTGGCGGGCGTGCTGCTGGCCATGACCATCCCGCTGGCGCCGTCGCCGGCCGCGCCGGAGCCCGCCCATTCGCCGCTGCATCGGCTGGAGTACGGGCTCAATCCGTGGGTCGCCTACCTGATCGTGCCGGTGTTCGGCTTCGCCAACGCCGGCGTGGCGCTGGGCGGGCTCGACGCCTCCGCCCTCACCGCCCCCGCCACCCTGGGCGCGGCGCTGGGACTGTTCCTGGGCAAGCAGGCCGGGGTCTTCGCGTTCAGCGCCGGCGCCATCGCTCTGGGCCTGGCCCGCAGGCCGTCGGGGGTGAGCTGGGGCCAACTCTACGGCGTGGCGGCGCTGTGCGGAGTGGGCTTCACCATGAGCCTCTTCATCAACAACCTGGCCTTCGACGCCGAACTGCTGCGCGAGGAGACCAAGATCGGCGTGCTGGCCGGCTCGCTGCTCTCGGCGGGGCTGGCCTGGCTGATCTTCTCCCTGAGCGGCCGCAAGGCTGGCGCGGCGCCGCCGGCGGGTTCACACTAGCCGGACGCCCTACCGGAGGCCCTCCATGCTGCGCTCCCTGCTCGTCGCCGCCCTGCTGGCCCTGCCCGCGGCCGCGTGGGCCCAGCCGCCGGTCGTCGCCGCCGTCGAGGTGACCATCGGCCCAGACCTTGCCGCCAAGGCCGACACCCTGGGCGCGCGCGAGTTCGACTACCTGGCCGCCGACCTCAAGCAGACCGTCGAGCGTCGGCTGACCCAGAGGGGCGCGCTGTCGCCCGCGGGGGGTCAGCTCAAGCTGGTCATCGACGACGCCGCCCCCAACCGTCCCACGCCCAAGCAGCTGCGCGACAAGCCGGGCCTGTCGCTGGAAAGCTTCGGCCTGGGCGGCGCGAAGATCTCGGGCGAGTACGTGGCCGCCGACGGCGCCCGCACGCCGATCCGCTACAGCTGGTACGAGGACGACATCCGCCAGGCGGCGTTCAATCTCACCTGGACCGACGCCGAGACCGCCTTCGAGCGCCTGGCCCGCCGCATCGGCGACGGCAGGCTGGTCAAGGACTGAGGCCCGCGCTCCCCGACCATCGCTTGCCAGACGCCTCGACGCAGCGTCTGATCGCCGTTCAGTGAGGCGCTGCGTAATGCGCCGGGGAGGAAGCATGACCGCTGCGTCGCGACGATCGAACGCCGTCCTGGCGGCTTTCGCCTCGCCCTGCCTGCCGTTGGCGGGCCTGGGCCTGCCCCTGGTGGTCTACCTGCCCGAATATTTCGTCAGCGACCTTGGCCTTTCGCTGTCGGTGGTCGGCGCGGCCTTCCTGCTGGTGCGGTTGGCCGACATCGTCCTGGACCCGATCCTGGGCGGGCTGATGGACCGCACGCGCAGCCCCTGGGGCCGCTTCAGGCCCTGGCTGGTCGCCAGCCTGCCGCTGCTGATGGCCGCGTCCTACGCCCTCTTCATGGCCAAGCCCGGCATCGGACCGATCTTCCTGTGGTCGTGGCTGGTCGTGGTCTATATCGGGTACTCGATGGCGGTGCTGTCGCACACGGCCTGGGGCGCGGTGCTTTCGCCCGACTACCAGCAGCGCTCCCGCATCTACGGCTTCTGGAGCGCCGGCAACGTGGTCGGCATGATCCTGGTGCTGCTGCTGCCGCCGCTGATGGCCCTGATCGCCAAGGGCGACCATGCGGCCGGCATCCAGGCCATGGGCTGGTTCATCATCGTGCTGCTGCCGCTGACCGCCCTGCTGGCGGGCGTGGTGGTCGGCGAACCGGACGCCCCGCCGCAGCGCCACGAGGCCGGGCTGGCGCAGTATTTCGACCTGCTCAAGCGCCCGACCATCCAGAAGCTGCTGTTCGCCGACCTGCTGATGGGCCTGGCGCCGGGCATCGGCGGCGCGCTGTTCTTCTTCTTTTTCGGCCGCATCAAGGACATCCCCAAGGATCAGGCCGGGGTGCTGCTGCTGATCTATTTCGTCGCCGCCCTGGCCGGCGCGCCCCTGTGGCCCTGGCTCGCCAAGAAGGTCGGCAAGCATCGGTCGCTGGCGATCGCCGGGATCACCTACGCCGTCTTCCAGCTGGCCCCGATGATCACGCCCAACGGCGTGAACTTCTTCGGCGTGGCCGTGCTGGTGCTGGCCGGCCTGCCCTATTCGGCCGCGCCGCTGCTGGTGCGCTCGATGATGGCCGACATCGGCGACGAGGAGCGGCTGAACACAGGCGTCGACCGCACCGGGCTGCTCTACGCCATCGTCAACGGCACCGTGAAGCTGGGCTACGCCCTGGCCATCGGCGTCTTTCTGGTGCTGGAAAAGCTGGGCTTCGACCCCAAGGTCCCCAGCGCCCAGGGCGACGCGGCGCTGGTGGCGCTCTACACCGTCGTGCCGGCCGCGCTCGGCGTGCTGGTCTGCCTGATCATCGTGCGCTATCCGCTGGACGCCAGACGTCATGCCGAGATCCGCGCCCAACTGGAGGCGCGGGACGCGGCCGACGCCGCCACCGCCGCAGACACGAGCCCGCATGACCGCCGCCCCGACCCCAGCCCCGCGTCCTCTGCAGCAGAGTGACGAACACCCGCTCTTCACCCTGGTGGAGATCATGGCCCGCCTGCGCGATCCCGAACACGGCTGCCCATGGGACGTGGAGCAGACCTTCGCGACGATCGCGCCCTACACGATCGAGGAAGCCTACGAGGTCGCCGACGCGATCGAGCGGAACGATCTGGCGGACCTGAAGGAGGAGCTGGGCGACCTGCTGCTGCAGGTGGTGTTCCATTCGCGAATGGCCCAGGAACAGGGCGCGTTCGACCTGGCGGGCGTGGCCCAGGCCATTTCCGACAAGATGATCCGCCGCCACCCGCACGTTTTCGGCGACCACGCCTATGACGACCTCGCCGACCAGAAGGCCGGCTGGGAAGAGCTGAAGGCCCAGGAGCGCAAAGCAAAGAAGAAGGGCGGCGTGCTCGACGACGTGCCGGCCGGCCTGCCCGCCCTGACCCGCGCCGCGAAGCTGACCAAGCGCGCCGCCCGGGTCGGCTTCGATTGGCCTTCGACCGACGAGGTTCTGGCCAAGCTGGCCGAGGAGGTGGCCGAGCTGCAGGTCGAGATCGACGCCGGAGACCAGGCCAAGGCGCGCGATGAGCTGGGCGACATCCTGTTCGTCTGCGCCAACCTGGCCCGCAAGCTCGACATCGAGCCCGAGGACGCCCTGCGCGGCGCCAACGCCAAGTTCGCCCGTCGCTTCGCGTTCATCGAGGCCGAACTGGCCAAGGATGGCCGCACGCCGGACCAGTCGGACCTGGCGGAGATGGACGCGCTGTGGGACGCGGCCAAGGTTGCGGAGAAGGCGCGGGGTTGAAGCGTCTCGCGTCCTTCGAGGCTCGCCTGCGGCTCGCACCTCAGGATGAGGGACTCATTGCATTGAATTCCTCATCCTGAGGCGCCCGCGCAGCGGGCCTCGAAGGACGCGGGGCCCTAATCCCCGATCGGCATCACCCAGACGCCGGCGAACTGGCGCTCGAACCGGCCAAGGGCCTGGGGGTCCATGCGGGCCACCAGATGCACTTCGCCGTCCTCGCGATCGTCACGCTCGACCACGCGGCCGTTTCGGTAGATCCAGGCCAGGGCCTCGCCGTCGGCCGGCGACAGGCGCACGGCGACGGGCGGGGTGTCGTCGATCAGGCTTCCGACCCGCTTGAGCAGTTCGGCGCAGCCTTCGCCGGTGACGGCGGAGACCGGAGAGGCGTCGGACCGCCGGGCGCGGCCTTCGAGGATCTCGCGCTCCTCGCCGTCGACGAGATCGATCTTGTTCCAGACCTCGACGACGGTCTTGCCCTCGTCGGCCGTGACCTTCAGCTCGGCCAACACGGCCTGAACGTCGCGCGCCTGGGCGTCGGTGTCGGGGTTGGCGACGTCGCGCACGTGCAGCACCACGTCGGCCTCCTGCACCTCCTCGAGGGTGGCGCGGAAGGCCTCGACCAGCTCGTGCGGCAGGTCGGAGATGAAGCCCACCGTGTCGGACAGGATGGCCGGGCGGCCGTCGGGCAGCTTGACCGTCCGCAGGGTCGGGTCGAGCGTGGCGAACAGCATGTCCTGGGCCACGACCTCGGCGTTGGTCAGGCGGTTGAACAGGGTCGACTTGCCGGCGTTGGTGTAGCCCACCAGCGCCACGGTCGGGTACGGGACCTTCTTGCGGGCGCTGCGGTGCAGGGTGCGGGTGCGCCGCACCTCCTCCAGCTCGCGCTTGAGCTTGCCGATCGTGCCGGCGATCAGGCGCCGGTCGAGTTCGATCTGGGTTTCGCCGGGACCGCCGGTGCTGCCGGTGCCGCCGCGCTGCCGCTCCAGGTGGGTCCAGGTGCGCACGAGGCGCGAGCGCTCGTAGTCGAGCCTGGCCAGCTCGACCTGCAGCTTG
>JASGDR010000094.1:0-3281 GCA_047607095.1 Caulobacter sp. | reverse complement strand
TCACCTTCATCCCGGCCCTGGGCGCCTATCTGACGCCCGACCTGCTGGGCGGACCCGACAGCCAGATGATCGCCAACGTCATAGAGCGCCAGTTCAAGCGCGCCAACGACTGGCCGTTCGGCGCGGCCCTGTCGTTCCTGCTGATGTACCTGACCTTCATCGCCATCGCCGTGCAGGCCCTGCTGTCGCGGGGCAAGAAGAAGGAGGGCGTGGGATGAGCAAGCGTTCGCCGCCCGGACCTCTGGAATACCTGCGCCGCTGGCCGATCCGGCTGTGGCTGGCCGCGGTGGGGATCTTCCTCTACGCGCCGCTGATCGCCCTGATGGCGTTCAGCTTCAACGACAGCCGCCGCAACATCGTCTGGAAGGGCTTCACGCTCAAATACTACGAGAAGGCCTTCAACAACGACGGCCTGATCGAGGCCTTCGCCAACAGCCTGACCATCGCGGCGGTCTCGACCGTGCTCAGCGTGGCGCTGGGGGCGCTGGTGGCGCTGGCGCTGTGGCGCTTCCGCTTTCCGGGCAAGACGGCCGTGGACGGGGTCCTGGCCCTGCCGATCGTGGTGCCCGAAATCTGCATGGGCGTGGGCATGCTGGTGTTCTTCGCCAAGGTGCTGCCCTGGCCGCAGGGGATGATCTGGCCGCTGAACCTCGGGGCGATCATCATCGCCCACGTGACCTTCTCGTTCCCGTTCGTGGCGGTGGTGGTGCGTGCGCGCATGGCCAGCTTCAACCGCGAACTGGAGGAGGCCGCGCGCGACCTGGGGGCCGGCGAGTTCCGCACCATCAAGGACGTGATCCTGCCGCACATGGGTCCGTCGCTGATCGCCGGGGCCCTGCTGGCCTTCACGCTCAGCCTCGACGACTTCGTCATCACCTTCTTCACGGCGGGGCCCGACACCGTGACCTTCCCGGTGAAGGTCTATTCGATGGTGCGCTTCTCGGTGACGCCGGAGGTCAACGCGGCCTCGACCATCCTGATCGTGCTGACCGTGATCCTGACCGCCGTGGCGCTGAAGCTGCAGGGCGATCCCGCGGCGACCGCCGGGGCGCATGGGGGGGATAAGGCATGAGGCTCGCCCTGAAGGAACCTCCCCCCGTGGGGGAGGCGGCCGAAGGCCGTTGGGGGGACGTTCTCAGCTTCCGCGCGGGTGGAAGTTCAGCAGTTACGCCCCCCACCGATCGCTGCGCGATCGCCTCCCCCAAAGGGGGAGGTTCCTCGTGGAATGAGGGGACTTCGCTGCCGACGTTTTCGGGGGGAATGAGCAAGTGACCGAACCCAAACCCATCATCACCTTCGAGAACGTCACCAAGCGCTTCGGCAAGCTGGCGGCGGTCGACAACGTGTCGCTGAGCATCAGGGAGGGCGAGTTCTTCGCCCTGCTGGGGCCGTCGGGCTGCGGCAAGACCACCCTGCTGCGGATGCTGGCGGGGTTCGAGACGCCCACCGAGGGCCGGATCCTGATCGACGGGCAGGACGTCTCGGCCATCCCGCCCAACAAGCGGCCGGTGAACATGGTGTTCCAGTCCTACGCCGTGTTTCCGCACATGACCGTGGCCGACAACGTCGCCTACGGCCTGAAGGTCGACCGCGTCGGCAAGGGCGAGCGCGATCGCCGGGTGGAGGAGGCGCTGGAGCTGGTGCAGCTGGGCGGCCTCGGCCACCGCAAGCCCGACCAGCTGTCGGGCGGGCAAAGGCAACGGGTGGCCCTGGCCCGGGCGCTGGTGAAGCGTCCGCGCGTGCTGCTGCTGGACGAGCCGCTGTCGGCCCTGGACGCCAAGCTGCGCGAGCAGATGCGCACCGAACTGTGCACCCTGCAGGAGAAGGTGGGCATCACCTTCATCATGGTCACCCACGACCAGGACGAGGCCCTCGCGCTCGCCAGCCGCTGCGCGGTGATGAGCAAGGGCCTGCTGCAGCAGGTGGCCACGCCCAACGACCTCTACGAGTTTCCCAACAGCCGCCTGGTGGCCGATTTCATCGGCAGCGTGAACCTGTTCGAGGGCGTGCTGGCGGTGGACGAGCCGAGCCACGCGGTGATCAAGTCGGAAGGCCTGGCCACCGACATCTTCCTCGACCACGGCGTCACCGGTCCGCGCGGCGGCACGGTGTGGGCGGCGATCCGGCCCGAGAAGATCGAACTGCACAAGCGCCCCGAGGGCAGCGAGCCGCCGAACATGGGCGACGCCCCCAAGGGCACGAACGCCGTGGCGGGGGTCATCCGGCACGAGGCCTATCTGGGCGGCGTCTCGACCTACGAGGTCGAGATCGCCCTGTCCGATGGAAGCGGACGACGCGTGAAGGTGCAGCGCTCGAACCTGACGCGCTGGGACCAGGAGGACTTCCGGCTGGGCGAGGCGGTGTGGATCGCCTGGCACGCCTGCTCGCCGGCGGTGCTGCTGTCGTGATGTCATGAGACCCGTCGCCGGCGTCATCTGCTGCACCCGCACCGTCGGGATCGAACCGGCCCAGGCGGTGATGAACCGCTATGTCGCCGGCGCGATGCGGTACGCCGACGTCGCCGCGCTTCTCGTGCCGTCGATGCCGGGGCTGATGAAGGCGTCGGAGATCGCCGCGCGGCTCGACGGCCTCCTGCTGACCGGCAGCCCGTCGAACCTCGATCCGGTCTTCTACGACGAGGCGGTGGACGACGCGCCCGGGCCGTTCGACCGCGATCGCGACGTCATGACCCGCGACCTGATCAAGGCCATGCTCGATCTCGGTCGGCCGGTGTTCGGCATCTGCCGGGGCTTTCAAGAAATCAACGTCGCCTTCGGCGGCGCCCTGCGGCGCGACATGGCCACCAGCGCCGAGCTGATCGCCCACCACGCGCCCGACGAGGTCGATTTCGCTGGCATGTTCGACCATCGCCACCCGGTCGACCTGACCCCCGGCGGGGTGCTGGCGACGGCCTTCGGCGCGCAGCGGGCGGTGGTCAATTCGGTGCACTACCAGGGCGTCGACCGGCTGGGCGAGGGTCTGGCCGTCGAGGCCCGCGCCGAGGACGGCGTCGTCGAGGCCGTATCGGCCGGCGTGAACGGCGCGCCGGTGCTGGCCGTGCAGTGGCACCCGGAATGGAAGCCGGAGGAGAATGCTCAGAGCCGGACGTTCTTCGAGCTCTTCGGCCAAGCCTTACGCAAGGAGTTTCCCCTCCCCCTCGATGGGGGAGGGAGCAGGGGAGGGGGCAGCTACGGCGGCGGGGTTCGCGCCCCGTCCTGACACGCTGTCACCCCCAACCCCGACCCTTCCCCCATCAAAGGGGGAAGGGAGAAAAACAAAAG
>JASGDR010000093.1:0-2946 GCA_047607095.1 Caulobacter sp. | reverse complement strand
CCGGACCGGTCGCCGCGAGCCGCCCGGCGACGGCGGTCGCCCGCCGGCCTCGCGCCGATCGCGAGGCCGGGCAGCGCCGCCTCGATCAGACGCGTGGCGGCGCCCACCTCCGCCCAGGCCCGGGCGTGGTCGGGCGAGGCGGTCACCCAGGTCTCGAAGGCCTCGAACACCGCGACGTCGTCGGTTTCGCCCAGACGGATCAACCAATCCGTCGCTTCGCGATCCGGCGCCTCGCGATCCGTCCGGCCGATGGCTTCGGCGTCATGGCTCATGGGACCATCCCTGCGGCCGTTGTCGAGCACGCCCCGGAACGGAGCGATCTTGGCGAATAGACGTATGGGCGTCGCGGCTTTTCGGGCGCTCGCGCGAAAAATCGCATCAGCGCCCTCCGCTCAGCGCGCGGCGGCAACGATCGACGCCTTCGGCGACGAGCCCGTGCGCCACCGTGACCGACACGCCCAGGCGCTGGGCGATGTCCTTCAGGCGCGCGCCTTCCAGGCGATGAAGGCGCACCGCGATCGCCATCCGCTCCGGAAGGGCCTCCAGGACCTGAAGCGTCTTGCGCAGCGCCTCGCGGGAGGCCGCCGCCGTTTCGGGATCGGCCTCGTCCGCCGAAGCCCCGGCCATCGCCGCCGGCTCGTGGGTGAAATGCTTCCGCTCGAACGTCCTGCGCCGGGCATGGTCGAGCGCCAGGTTGCGAACCGTGCGGTAGAGGAAGGCGTCGGGCCGCTCGGCGTTCAGGAAACTCTCCGCATCGTGGAGCCGAAGCCAGGCTTCCTGCACCAGATCCTCGGCGGTCGAGCGGTCCCGCGTTATGGCCGCGGCATACTCGACGAGGTTCTTTCGATGCGCATCGAACTCACGCAGGACATCGGTCGAGGCGGGCAAGGCGGCCAGCCTCCATGCTGCCGGTTTCTGCGAGTCAGGCCGCTACATGCGATTTAATCGCAAGTGAAGCAAGGCAAGCTTGATAACAGCGGCCTCCTTCCGTCGCTTCTCCGTAGCTCTAGCGCCGCAAGGCGGTCAGCAGGATCACGCCCAGGAGCGCGACCCCGGCGATCGGCGCCATGCCGATGACGACGACGTCGCCGCCTCGCCCCGCCTGCAGCAGCTGGCCGCCGACCAGGGGCCCGATCACCGCCCCGAACCGTCCCCAGGCGACGGCCGCGCCGGCGCCGCGCCCTCGGAAAGCCGCGGGATAGTAGGAGGCCGCCGCGCCGTAGAGCGCGTAGTTGGCCCCGAGCAGGCAGAAGCCCACGACGCCGCTCAGCGCCAGGACGGCGGCGAGGTCCGCGGCGCGCGCCAGGGCGAGCAGGCCGACGATCAGGCCGACATAGGCGCTCGCCAGCGGCCAGCGCAGGCCGCGGCCGTCGACCAGACGGCCCAGGACCAGGGCGCCGACGACGCTGGCGAAGTTGAACGCGGCGGAGGCCAGGCTCGCCTCGCGGACGAAGCCCTTGTCGATGACCAGGGTCGGCAGCCAGTTGAGCACCAGATAGAGGATCAGCAGGGTCGGAAAGAAGATCAGCCACAGGAGCCAGGACGCCGCCGCCCGCCCCTCGCCGAACAGCGCGTGGCGATTGACCGCCAGGTAGCCGACGATGACGGTCGGCAGCAGGGCCAGCCAAGGCGCCAGACCGCCGATCGCGGCCATGCCCGGCAGCACGCGCAGACCCGCCAGGACCGCATAGAACAGGCCGTAGAGCGGAACCAGGGCCAGCCATTTCCAGCGGAAGCCCGCCTCTCGCGGCGCGGCGACGACCGCCGCCGCCGGCGTCTTCATCGACACCAGCATCACGCCGGCCAGCACCAGCGGCGCCAGGCCGCCGACCAGGAACAGCACGCGCCAGTCGAGGGCGTGCGCCAGGTAGCTGAACATCGCCACCAGCCCGCCGCCCAGCGGCATGCCGCAGAACATCATCGCGCCGGTCGAGCCGCGCCGATCGGCCGAACCGACCTCGGCCGACAGGGCCATGATATTGGGCAGGGCCGCGCCGAAGCCCAGCCCCGCCCCCAGCCTGGCCGCGAAGAGATCGGTGAAGCCGCCGGCCCGCATGGTCAGCAGGGTGAAGGCGCCGAACATCAAGACCGAGCCGATCAGCACCCTCTTGCGCCCCAGGCGGTCGGCCAGCCAGCCGCCCAGCACCGCGCCCAGCACCAGGCCGATGTTGCTGGCGGCCAGGGCTTCGCCCAGCACGTCCTTGGCCAGGCCCAGCTCGGCCGCGAACTTGGGCGCGGCCACGCCCATCGCCTGGATGTCGAAGCCCTCGAGCACCGCCACCAGGAAGCAGTAGAAGACGACCAGCCCGCCGCCCCCGCCAGCTTCCGCGTCCTTCACCGTTCTCGCCATCGCTTCCCTCCCCCTGCCCTGTTTCGGGTCTCGTTTGACCAGTCGCTCAGGCGACCTTGAACACCGCCAGCTCGACCCGGGCGGGCCTGCGCGCCCCCACGCTCAGGAATACGCTCTCGGTGAGTCACGAGAACGGCCCGGGGCCGACCTCGAAGACCGGCGTGGCGCGGAAATAATAGAGGCGCGGATCGACGTCCTCGCCCGCGGTCAGGCGCGCGACCACCTCGGGCGGCGCCCTGCGCACGCCGGTATTGACGATCCCGACGGTCGTCCCGTCGCTCATGCGCACGGTGTAGCGGGCCTGCAGCAGGGTCACCCCGTCCGGCCGGATGGTCTGCCAGTCGGCGCCGCCGGCCAGCACCCGCCCCGAAAGGCCCGGGCCTTCCAGGCGCCCGCCGGTGATCGGGATCACCCGCCGCCGGCCGCCGCCGACCTCGCCCAGTTCCTGCGCCGGCCCCACCTCGACCAAGAGGTCGAAGACATGGGCAAGAGCCGGCGGCGCGACCTGCGCGTCCGGCCGCTCCGCCGCCAGCGCCTGGACCGGGGCCAGGGCGGCGGCAAGGGTCACGCCGCGGCGGCTGGGGTGGCGCGGCGGG
>JASGDR010000092.1:0-6068 GCA_047607095.1 Caulobacter sp. | reverse complement strand
GCGCCGGCGGCTGTATGCAAGCCGCCGCCGGCGCTATTTTCCTTCCTAGAACAACAGTGTGGAGGTGGTTCATGGATCGCGCGATCGGCTCCATCGCCATCCTCGGCGGCGGCACCGCCGGTTGGATGGCCGCGTCCGTCCTGGCCCAGGCGCTGCGCGGGACCGGGGCCTCGATCACCCTGGTCGAGAGCGCCGAGATTCCGACCGTCGGCGTGGGCGAGGCGACGATCCCGCCGATCATCGACTTCCTGCGGCTGCTGGAGATCGATCAGGCCGAGTTCATGGTCGCCACCGAGGGGACCTTCAAGCTGGGCATCCGCTTCGAAGGCTGGACCGTCCCCGGCGAGCGCTATTGGCATCCTTTCGGAACCTTCGGGCCGACGGTGGACCGGCGGCCGTTCCACAACATGTGGCACCGGCTGAGAGCGGCGGGCGACGACCCCCAGGTCGAGGCCTACAGCCTGTCGGCCGCCCTGGGCGACGCGGGTCGGATGGCCTTCACGGATCCGCGGGCCGGCGGGCTGGGGCCGACGGGCGGCCTGCGCCACGCCCTGCATTTCGACGCGGGGCTGGTGGCGCGTTTCCTGCGAGCCTGGTCGGAGCGGCGCGGCGTCAGGCGGCTGGAGCGCCGGGTCGACGGCGCGACCCTGCACGCTGACGGTCGGGTCGAGGCCCTGGTGCTGGACGGCGGCGAGCGCCTGGCGGCCGATTTCTTCATCGACTGCAGCGGCTTTCGCGGCGTGCTGATCGAAGGGGCGCTGAAGACCGGCTACGAGGATTGGAAGCGCTGGCTGCCCTGCGACCGGGCGGTCGCGGCGCCGACGGCGCGCGACCCCGATCCGGCCCCCTACACCGTGGCGGCCGCGCGGCCGGCCGGCTGGCGCTGGCGGATCCCGCTGCGCCATCGCACCGGCGGCGGCTATGTCTATTCCAGCGCCCATGTCGGCGACGACGAGGCGCTGGCTGATCTGATCCGCGAGGCCGGGCCGCCCCTGGCCGATCCGCGCGTGCTGACGTTCACCGGCGGCCGGCGCAAGGCTTTCTGGAACCGCAACGTCGTGGCGCTGGGGCTGGCTTCGGGCTTCCTGGAGCCGCTGGAGTCGACCAGCATCCACTTCGTGACCAGCGGCCTGATGAAGCTGCTCGACCACTTCCCCGACAGGGATTTCGATCCGGCCAACATCGCCGCCTACAACGCCGCCCTGATCGCCGAGTACGAGGCCGCGCGCGACTTCCTGGTGCTGCACTACCAGCCCACCCGGCGGGACGAGCCGTTCTGGCGCGAGCGGGCGAGCGCCCCGATCCCCGACACCCTGGCCGAGCGACTGGAGCTCTATCGCGGCACGGGCCGCATCCCGTTCCGGCCGGGCGAGCTCTTCACCGATCTGTCCTGGTTCTACGTGCTGGAGGGGATGGGCGTGCGGCCGGCGGCCTACGACCCGCTGGTGAACTTCTCCAACCTCTCCGAAACCCGGGCCGGGCTGGCCGGCTGGCGGGGCAGGGTGGCCGAGGCCGTGCGCGGCGCGGCGGCTCACGACGCGGTGCTGGACGCCGTGGCCGCGCAGGCGCGCCCGGCGGCCTAAGGGGCGGCGAGGTTCTCGAAAGAGGATGGACAGCGCTGTCAATTCATGATGTCTGGCGATTGCGACCGCTAGCGCCGAACGCCTCGAAGGGCCGTCGGCGGCGCCGGTCGAAAAGAAACAAGGGAAGGAAACCATCGGGGCCGAGCGGCGCGAGATCGCGCCCGGCCCTCCCGAGTGCATCGTTTTCATCCCGCTCCAGCGTCGACGCCCCGCGTCGATGGGGATGACGCCCGACGGCCGCCGGTCCCCCCCCGGCCGTCGGGCGGTTGGCTGGAGACCCCTCCTGCAAGGGGTTGCTCCCACTGCGGCGCGGCGGATTCGCCGCGCCGTTCTTTTCCGCTTTCAAGTCCTTCGGGGTCCCGTCATGAACCTTCGCCGCCTGCTTCTCCGCAGCACCCTGCCGGTCCTGGCCGTGGGCCTCGCCGCGCCCGTGCTGGCCCAGCCGCTGATCGCCCCCTCCCTGATTGAAGCGACCCCGCAGACGACCGCCCACCCCGAGGCCTGGCCGGCGGCCGGGAGTCCGGCCAGCATCACCGACGCCAGGACCGAAGCCTTCATCACCGACCTGATGAAGAAGATGACCGTCGAGGAGAAGGTCGGCCAGACGATCCAGGGCGACATCGCCTCGATGACCCCGGCGGACCTGGCGACCTATCCGCTGGGCTCGATCCTGGCCGGCGGCAACTCGGCGCCCGACGGAAACGACCGCGCCACGCCCAAGGCCTGGACCGACCTGATCGACGCCTACCGCAAGGAGGCCCTGGCGCCGCGTCCGGGCCGCACGCCGATCCCGCTGCTGTTCGGCATCGACGCCGTTCACGGCCACAACAACATCGTCGGCGCGACGATCTTTCCGCACAATGTCGGCCTTGGCGCGATGCGCGATCCGGGCGTGATCGAACGCATCGGCCAGGCGACCGCCGAAGAGGTGGCGGTGGCCGGCGGCGACTGGACCTTCGGGCCGACGGTGGCGGTGCCGCGCGACGACCGCTGGGGCCGCGCCTACGAAGGCTACGGCGAGGATCCGGAGATCGTCGCCAGCTATTCGGGCCCGATGACGCTTGGCCTGCAGGGCAAGCTCGTTCCCGGCAAGCCGATCGCGCCGGGCCGCATCGCCGGCAGCGCCAAGCACTTTCTCGCGGACGGCGGCACCCATGACGGGCGCGACCAGGGCGACGCCCTGATCTCCGAGCAGGAGCTGATTTCCGTCCACGCCCAGGGCTATCCGCCCAGCATCGACGCCGGCATCCTGACGGTGATGGCCTCGTTCTCCAGCTGGAACGGCCAGAAGATCACCGGCAACAAGACCTTGATCACCGACGTGCTGAAGGGCCGGATGGGCTTCGAGGGTTTCGTCGTCAGCGACTGGAACGCCCACGGCCAGCTAGCGGGCTGCTCGAACGTTTCGTGCCCGCAGGCCATGAACGCGGGCCTCGACATGTACATGGCCCCCGACAGCTGGAAGGGCCTTTATGAGAACACGCTGAAGCAGGTGAAGTCGGGCGAGATCCCGATGGCGCGGCTGGACGACGCCGTGCGCCGCATCCTGCGGGTGAAGGTCAAGGCGGGCCTGTTCGACCGCGTCGCCCCGCAGGTGCAGGGCCGCTTCGACCGCCTGGGTTCGCCCGACCACCGGGCGATCGCCCGCGAGGCGGTGGCGAAATCGCTGGTGCTGCTGAAGAACGACGGCGTGCTGCCGATCAAGGCCGGCGCGAACGTGCTGGTGGCCGGCGCCGCCGACGACATCGGCAAGGCCTCGGGCGGCTGGACCCTGACCTGGCAGGGCACGGGCAACACCAATGCCGACTTCCCCAACGGTCAGTCGATCTGGGGCGGCTTGAAGGAGGCCGTCGAGGCCTCGGGCGGCAAGGCGACCCTGGCCAGGGACGGCAAGTTCGCGGGGCCCAAGCCCGACGTGGCCATCGTGGTGTTCGGCGAAGACCCTTACGCCGAGTTCCAGGGCGATGTGGCCAACCTAGCCTACCAGCCGAACGGCAAGACCGATCTGGAGCTGCTGAAGACGCTCAAGGCCCAGGGGATCCCGGTGGTGTCGGTGTTCCTGTCGGGCCGTCCGCTGTGGGTGAACCCGGAGATCAACGCCTCGGACGCCTTCGTCGCCGCCTGGCTGCCGGGCTCGGAAGGCGGCGGCGTGGCCGACGTGCTGGTGGCCGGCAAGGACGGCAAGAGCAAGCGCGACTTCACCGGCAAGCTATCGTTCAGCTGGCCAAAGCGCGCCGACCAAGGCCCGCTGAACCGCGGGCAACCGGGCTACGACCCGCAGTTCGCCTATGGCTACGGCCTTACCTACGCCAAGCCGGCCAAGGTTGCGGCGCTGCCCGAGAACCCCGGCGACCTGGGAACCGCCGCCAGCGTCGACCGCTATTTCGTGGCCGGCCGCGTTCCGGCGCCGTGGATGCTGAGCTTCTCGGGCGCGGGCGCGGTCAAGACGATCGACGCCGGCGCCCAGGAGAACGGCCGCCAGGCGACCTGGACGGGCGAGGGCGAAGGCCTTCTGGCCGTGCAGGGGCCGCCCGTGGACCTGTCGCGCCAGACCACCGGCGACATGGCGGTGATGGTGCGCTGGCGCGTCGACAAGGCGCCGACCGCGCCGGTTTATCTGACTGTCGGTTGTGGCGAATCCTGCGGTGGACGGCTAGACGTAACGTCAACGTTGTCAGGCTTGAAAAACGGCGAATGGCGTACAGCCAAGATCAAACTTTCCTGTTTCCAAGCGGCGGGCGCCCAAATGGCGCACGTTTCCTCTCCGTTCGGCCTCAGCACCTCGGGTTCGCTGGCGGTTTCGCTCACCGAAATCCAGCTGGCGTCCAACGAGGGCGACGCGTTCTGTCCCAAATAACCCCCAAAAATAACAAAGGAGCGGCCGCATGATCCGCGCGCGTCGTTCCCGCATCGTCGCAACCATCGGTCCGGCCTCGGCCTCACCGGAAATGATCGTCAAGCTGGCCAAGGCCGGCGCCGACGTGTTCCGGCTGAACTTCAGCCACGGCGCCCACGAAACCCACGCCGCCGTCTACGCCGCCATCCGCGCGGCGGAGGCGGAGGTCGGGCGTCCCCTGGGCATCCTGGCCGACCTGCAAGGCCCCAAGCTGCGCGTCGGCAAGTTCGCCGACGGCCCCGTGCAGCTGAAGCCCGGCCAGGCCTTCCGGTTCGATTCCGACCCGACCCCGGGCGACGAGACGCGGGTTCATCTTCCCCACCCCGAGATCCTGACGGCGATGCGGCCGGGCGCGACCCTGCTGCTCGACGACGGCAAGCTGCGGATGACCGTCACCGAAGCCGGCCCCGGCTATGCGGAGACGACGGTCGTCAACGGCGGCAAGCTGTCGGAGCGCAAGGGCGTGGCGGTGCCGGACGTCATCATCCCGATGTCGCCCCTGACGCCGAAGGACCGCGAGGACCTGGCCTTCGCCCTGCGTCTGGGCGTCGACTGGATCGCCCTGTCGTTCGTGCAGGCCCCGGAAGACATGGCCGAGCTGCGCCGGATCGTCGAAGGCCGCGCCGCGGTGCTGGCCAAGATCGAAAAGCCCCAGGCGCTTCAGACCCTGGGTCCGATCCTCGACCTCTGCGACGGCGTGATGGTGGCCCGCGGCGACCTCGGCGTCGAAATGGCGCCCGAAGAGGTGCCGGTGGCGCAGAAGGAAATCCTGCGCGCCGCCCGCGAGCGCGGCATCCCGGTGATCGTCGCCACCCAGATGCTGGAGTCGATGACCAGCTCGCCGACCCCGACCCGGGCGGAAGCTTCCGATGTGGCCAACGCCGTCTACGAGGGCGCGGACGCGGTGATGCTGTCGGCCGAAAGCGCGGCCGGCGACTATCCCGAAGAGTCGGTGGCGATGATGAACCGCATCATCGAACGGGTCGAACGCGACCCGCGCTGGCCCGAGCTGATGCAGGCCGAGCAGCCGCATGTCGACGAAGACGCCGACGTGCTGGTGGTCGCCGCCGCCGGCGCGGCCAAGTCGGGCTCGACCAAGTGCCTGGTGGCCTTCACCACCACGGGCGCGACGGCTCGTCGTCTGGCGCGTGAGCGGCCCTTGCAGCCGGTGCTGGCCCTGTCGCCCAAGATCGAGGCCGTGCGGCGCATGGCCCTGGTCTGGGGCGTCGAGCCGCGCGTCAGCGCCCAGCCCGACAGCCTGGAGGTCGTCACCACCGACGCCGCCGCCCGGGCCCTGGAGCTGGACCTCGCCAAGCCCGGCGAGCGCATCCTGATCGTCGCCGGCACGCCCTTCGGCGCTCCGGGGGCGGCCAACCTGCTGCGCCTGACCCACGCGCCGTTCCCGGTGCGGAGGCGGTAGCAAGGAGCCTGCCCCTCTGGGGGAGGCGATCGCTTTGCGATCGGTGGGGGGAGGGACGGTCAGCGCTTCGGCGGCTGAAAACGTCCCCCCTCCGTCGCCTTTGGCGACACCTCCCCCAGAGGGGGAGGATCTTTACGATCCGAACGGTTCGGGCAGAAGCCGCTCGTAG
>JASGDR010000091.1:0-11675 GCA_047607095.1 Caulobacter sp. | reverse complement strand
GGCGACCAGCAGCACCAGGGCCAGCAGGCCCAGGACGCCCGTCATGACGAAACCCATGCCCCTATCCATTGGCGATACCTCCCGAGGATCATGTCGTCACGGGTGATTACGCGTGTCAATCGGAGCGCGCAAAAGAAACCCCGCCTCGCCTTAGGGGATGATCGGCGAAGCGGGGTCTTTAGGGGGAGGGGATAGAAATACGCGTCGGCCGAGCGGGGCGCCTCGTGGCCCGGAGGGCTGGAGGGGCTGTTCAGGATCCCGGACCGCGTGGCGTTCCGATCGACCGACCTTGACAAATTGGCCCCCGTCCGCGGCGGGCGAAGGGCGCGATCGGGGTCGTTTCGCGACGGGGTGAGGCGCCTCTGTGGCGATCTTTGCAGCTGTGGAAACAACCGCAGGCCACATATGCGAAAGCCCGCGCGGGAGGGGATTCCGCACGGGCTCTGCAAGAAAGAGAGAGGGGTTCTCTTTGGTAGGTCTGTCGGCTGACCGGCCCGCGATCGAGGGGGGCTGGGGGGGCTGTTCAGGATCCAGGACCGTGGGGTGTCCGATCAGCCGACACTGACTTTTTCGACCCCCAAACAGGCGGGCGCAGGACCAAAACAAGGTCATTTCGTGGCCTGGTGGAGCTTGATTTGTCTCTTCGCCGAACGATGTTGCCGTTTTGCGACGGGTCGGGGCGGCGTCCGGCGCGCTCTCGCCTGAACGGCTGATTTGGGGTTAGGATTCGCGGCGATGGCCCTGGATGCTTCCTCACCCGCCGGCGGCGTCGTCTTTTTCGAGCGGCGCGAGATCGACCAGCTTCTGCGGCTGTACGGCCGGATGGTGGCCGCCGGCGAGTGGCGCGACTACGGCATGGGCGGAACCTCCGACCACGCGGCCTTCTCGATCTTCCGCCACGCCGCCGAGGCGCCGCTCTACCGCGTCGAGAAGTGGCCGGACCTGGCCCGCAAGCAGGGCCAGTGGCTGGTGCGCGGCCAGGGCGGCATGGTGCTCAAGCGCGGCCACGAACTGGCCCAGGTGCTGCGGCTGTTCGACAAGGGCAAGTTCAAGGTGGTGGACTGAGGCCGGCCCGTTCGGGGCCGGCGCCCACGAAAAAGCCCCGGCGGAGCGATCCGCCGGGGCTTCGTTCATTCTGCTCGGCTGTTCGCCGGAGCGTCCGCTTAGCGGCGGTCGCCCAGGAAGTAGAGCAGGAAGCGGAACAGGTTGATGAAGTCCAGGTACAGGTTCAGCGCGCCGTAGTTGGTGGCCACCGACTTGGCGGCGGCGTCGCCGCCGACCTGGTAGTAGGTCATCTTCAGGTTCTGCGTGTCGTAGGCGATCAGGCCCGCGAAGATCAGCACGCCGATGGCGTTGATCGCGAAGACCAGCGGGCCCGACGGGAAGAAGATCGACACGACCGAGGCCAGGATCAGGCCCACCAGGCCGATGATCAGGAAGCTGCCGAAGCCCGACAGGTCCTTCTTGGTGGTGTAGCCGACCAGGCTCAGCGCGCCGAAGGCGGCGGCCGTGACCAGGAAGGTCGAGGCCACGCTGCTGCCGGTGTACATCAGCACCACGGTGCCGAGCGACGCGCCGATCAGCGACACGATGGTCCAGTAGATCACGCCCGCGGTGCGCGGGGTGATCGACTTCATCACGAAGCTCGAGAACAGCAGGATGCCCAGCGGCGCGAACGAGATCGCGATGCCCAGCATGGTGTAGCTGACGCGGTTGCCGTTGACCTGGAACAGCAGGTCGCGGACCGGCGGGAACGAGCTGGTCGTCCAGGCCAGGGCGGCCGACAGCAGCAGGCCCAGCGCAACCTTGTTATAGACGCCGAGCATGAAGCTGCGCAGTCCGGCGTCAACCGACATGTCCGCGCGATCCGCCGGGATCGAGCGCGCATAGTCGCGGTTGAAGTCGTTCATCGAAGGAAGCCCTTTATGTTTTCATCCCCGAAGGGGGACACGTGTCAAATATCGTGTCGAACGGCCTTCCGCGCAAGGCGCCGCCTGAAGGACCCGCCCGCGCGATTGTAACAAAGCATGTCCGGACGAGAACATCTGTTCCGCTCGGCGCGTCCTTTGGGGTTCTCGGCGGCGGGCGGGACGTCCTAAATAGGCGTTCGAAGCCAGTCAGGAACTTTCATGGACTACGTCGAACTCGGCCGCACCGGCATCCAGGTCTCGCGCTGTTGCCTGGGCACCATGACCTGGGGCTCGCAGAACAGCGAGGAGGAGGCCCACGCCCAGATGGACTACGCCCTCTCCCGCAGCGTGACCTTCTGGGACACGGCCGAGATGTACGCCAGTCCGCCCAGCCCGGAGACGCAGGGCCATACCGAGCGCTACATCGGCAGCTGGCTGAAGAAGACCGGCAAGCGCGGCGAGATCGTTCTGGCCTCCAAGGTCGCCGGCCGGGGCTCGGCGTTCGGCGGACTATCGTGGATGCGCGCCGACGGCGCGACCACCCGCCAGACCAAGGCCCAGATCGACGAGGCGGTGGAAGGCTCCCTCAAGCGCCTGCAGACCGACTATCTCGACCTCTACCAGCTGCACTGGCCCGACCGCGCCGTGCGGGTGTTCGGCGGCCAGACCTACAAGGACTACGACGACGACTACCAGCGCTTCGGCGACATCCTCGAGGCGCTGGACGCCCACGTGAAGAAGGGGACGATCCGCGCGCTGGGCGTCTCCAACGAGTTTCCGTGGGGGGTGATGAAGTTCCTGGCGGAAAGCGAAAGCCGGGGGCTGCCCCGCATCGCCTCGATCCAGAACGCCTACCATCTGGCCAACCGCGTCTTCGAGTTCGGCCTGGCCGAGATCGCCATGCGCGAGCAGGTGGGCCTCCTGGCCTATTCGCCGCTGGCCCAGGGCCAGCTGACCGGCAAGTACCTGGGCGGCAAGCTGCCCGAGGGCTCGCGCAAGGCGCTCTACAACCGCATGCACCGCTACGAGGGGCCCGGAGCCGTCGAGGCCTTCCAGGCCTATGTCGATCTCGCCGCCCAGCACGGCCTGGATCCGGCCCAGCTGGCCCTGAAGTTCGTCGACGCCCGCCCGTTCGTCACCGCCACCATCATCGGCGCGACCAGCATGGAGCAGCTGAAGACCAACATCGACGCCTTCGACCTGACCTGGACGGACGAGCTGGAGACGGCGGTCAACGCCATCCACGCGGCGCGGCCGAACCCCTGCCCGTAGGAAAGGGTCGCGGTCCGGCTCCGGCGCCCTAGTCTCCGGACGAAGGGCGCGTCGGGGCGCGCGGTTCGCACGGGACGGGTCCGCGCCGCGCGGCGGGCAGCAGGGCGTCCAGCTCCAGGGGCTGGAAGGTGGGCGGTTCGAAGTATCGGATCTTCCGATCGCCGGCGAAGGCCAGCAGGGCCGTCCTGGTCTTGCCCACGTTGTCCAGCGGGAAGGGAAGGGGCCGCAGGCCCTCATCCAGGGAACGGCCGAAATTGTCCCAGTGGATGGGGATCACCAGGTCCGCGCCGGTCTGGTCGAGCGTTCGACGGAAATAGGCGTCGATATAGTTCCAGGACTTGCGGTTCATCTGGCCGACGCCGAGGAAGACGACGTCGGCGCTTCGTCCGCAGTAGAGGGTTTCGGCCGCCGTGGCGCTGGGGTGGATCAGCACCGACCGCGCGCCGTGGGTGACGAGAAAGGCCAGGTTCTCGCCGCCGCTGCCCAGGCGCGGGGCCCAGAAGGTTTCGCCGAACTCGCCCTTGGTCTGCCGGGGAAAGAGATCCGGCGTGCCATGGGGGCTGGATATGGCCGTGATGGTGAAGTCGCCGACCTTGAAGGTCCGCTCGCCCTTGTCGATCACGCAGATCTTGTGGGCGCGGCCCCGGCCCTTGACGTAGACGTCCACCGATCGCGTGCCGACGATCATCGCCGTTTCGTGCCGGTCGATGATGACGGGGACGTCCAGGGCGTGATCCACGTGGCCGTGGGCGACGAACACCGCCTTGAGGCGCTGATCGATCCCCGCCCTGTCCAGGTTCTTCTCGACCGTCGCGGGGTCCGAGCGGATCCAGCCGAAGCCTGAGCGCAGAAGGCCCCGGCGCGTGAAGAAGCCGTCAAACAGGATCTGGGTCGAGCCGTCGTCCAGCAGGACGGTCGAGACGCCCATGAACCGGGCGATCAGCGGCTTTCCCGCCGACGATCCGGCGGGCGGCGGCGCGCAGGGGTCGGCGGCGGCCAGGGCGGGACCCGCCAGGAACAGCGCGATTGCGGCCGCCAGACCGGATAGGATCAAACGCATCGCCACCTTCCGAGGAACGTTGTTCGGCGAATGCTGCTTCAGATTGCAGTCATTGAAAAGCAAAGCTTCGGGGCGAGCGCCGCGCCGGCGGTCAGATCACGCCGCGCGCGCGCAGGTCCGCCATCTTCTCCGCCGCCAAGCCCGTAACCTCGGCCAGCACGGCCTCGGTGTGCTGGCCGAGGGTCGGGCCGGTCCAGCGCACGCCGCCGGGGGTGTCGGTGAGGCGGGGGAAGGCGTTCTGCATCTTCACCTCGCCGAACACCGGGTGGGCCGTCGAGACGATCGATTCGCGGGCCTGGAACTGCGGGTCGGCCAGCATCTCGGGCGCGCGGTAGATGCGGCCGCAGGCCAGGCCGGCTTCCTCCAGCTTGGGCAGCAGGTCGTCGATGTCCTGGTCGAGGGTCCAGGCGGCGATGCGGGCGTCGAGCTCGGCCTGGTTGATCCCGCGGGCGGCGTGATCGCGATAGCGGGGATCCTCGGCCAGGTCCGGCCGGCCCATCAGCTCGCACAGGCGCTTGAACAGGGTGTCCTGGTTGGCGCCGATCAGGACGAGCTCGCCGCTCCTGGTCGGATAGACGTTGGACGGGGCGATGCCGGGCAGCACCGCGCCCGAGCGTTCGCGGATATAGCCGGTGAGGTCGTATTCGGTGACCAGGTTCTCCATCACCGTCAGCACGCTCTCATAGATCGCCACGTCGACCACCTGGCCCTTGCCGGTGCGCTGGCGGGCGTGCAGGGCCATCATCACGCCGAGGGCGGCGTTGAGGCCCGACAGGCTGTCGCCGATCGAGATGCCGGCCCGGGCAGGATTGCGGTCGGGCTCGCCGGTGATGTGGCGCAGGCCTCCCATGGCTTCGCCGACCAGGGCGTAGCCGGCCCGCTTCGCATAGGGCCCGGTCTGGCCGAAGCCCGAGACGCGGGCCATGACCAGGCCCGGATTGTCCCTGGCGAGGGCGTCGAAGCCCATGCCCCACTTCTCCAGCGTGCCCGGGCGGAAGTTCTCGACGACGACGTCGGCCTTGGCGATCAGGGCGCGGGCGATGTCGCGGCCCTCCTCGGTGCGCAGATCGACCGTGACCGACTTCTTGTTGCGTCCGATCACCGGCCACCAGGGCGACAGCCCCTTGGGCTTGGAACGCCCCCACTGGCGCATCGGGTCGCCTGCTTTCGGGTCTTCCAGCTTGATGACCTCGGCGCCGAAATCGCCCAGCACCTGGCCGCAGAACGGACCGGCGATCAGCTGGCCCATCTCGATCACGCGGACGCCCGCCAACGGCCCCTGGGTCATTTTGTTCCTCTTCCCGATCACGGAACCATCACGCCGCCGTGAACCTTCTTCCTGCCACACGGCGACGCGCGACGCCGACCTTTTTCACCAGAAAAACGCGCAGGGAAAGACAGCCATGACCCGCAAGCTACTCATCGTCGGCGCAGCCTTCGCCGCGCTCAGCCTGGCCGCCTGCGGCCAGAAGACCGACGAGACCAAGGGCGCCGCCACTCCGGCCGAACAGGCCGCGACGCCGGACGCCAATCCCGCCGCCACCGTGCCGACCCCGGCCAACGAGGCCAAGGCGCCCGACTTCTCGGCCAAGGCCGCCGCCGGCGACACGTTCGAGATCGAGTCCGCCAAGATCGCGCTGAAGCGCTCGACCAACGCCGACGTCAAGAAGTTCGCTCAGGCGATGATCGACGCCCACACCGCCACCAGCCAGGGCCTGAAGGCGGCCATCGCCGCCTCCGGCGCGACCTTCACCCTGCCGGCCGCCCTGCCCGACGACCTGCAGGGCAAGCTGGACGACCTGAACAAGGCCGACGCCAAGGACTTCGACAAGGAATACGCCGACGATCAGGTCGACGCCCACCAGGCCGCCCTGAACCTGTTCCAGCGCTACGCCCAGGACGGCGACGTCGCCGCCATCAAGACCTTCGCCGCCGAGACCGCGCCGAAGATCCAGGAGCACCTGAACATGGCCGAGGGCCTGAAGAACGGCATGAAGTAGAGGCTCGCCGGAGCCTGAAAATGGAAATCCCCCGGCGTCGCCGCCGGGGGATTTTTCTTGGGCCTCAGTTGCCCGCCTTGATGACGTTGTCGTCGCCGTTGCGGTCGATCACCAGGTTGTAGGGATCCACGCCCGCCCAGCGCGGCGCCGCCTTGGCGACGAAGGTCAGGGTCTGGGTTCCGGTGCGGATCGGACGGCGTTCGAAGGCGATGACGTCCTTCTGCTCGAAGCCCTTCTTGCCCGGCTCGGCGGTGAACAGGCCGATGTCCAGCACTTCGTTCAGCGGCGCGTCCGTCTCCTTGCCGCGACCGTCGGCGTACATCTTGCGCGCCTCGATCACGAGCTTGACGTCGTAGCGGCCGTCGGGGCGCTTCTTCGCCGACACGCTCTTGGTCTTCAGGTCGTAGAGCGTGATCTTCTCGAACAGGTCGGTGACCAGGGCCTGCTTGTCGGCCGGGACCTCGGCGCGGAGGATCCGCAGGAAGTCGAGGGTGGTCGGGTAGGGCGCGCCCTTGAAGGCGTGATCGGCGATCAGCCTGCGCAGGGCGCGGTTGACGGTCTCCTCGCCCACCTCGTGCTGCAGGCGGTACATGACCAGCGAGCCCTTGCGGTAGTGGATGTAGCCCTGGTTCTCGACCCGGGCCAGCGGCTGCTCCTCGAGCACGTCGCCGCCGCGCGCGCGCAGATAGCTGTTGAGCTCGAACTTCAGGAACTTGCGGATCTGGGCCTCGCCGTACATCCGCTTCATCACCATCAGGGCCGAGTACTGGGCGAAGGTCTCCGACAGCATGGTCGAGCCCTGCTGATCGGCGCCCAGCACCTGGTGCGCCCACCACTGGTGGCCGATCTCGTGAGCGCCGACATAGGTGACCATGTCGATCTTCTCGGGATCGCGGTAGTCGGCAATGAAGAACATGCCTTCCGACCAGGGGATCGTGCCGGCGTAGGCCTGGGCGAAGTCGGCGTAGGCCGGGAACTCCTGGAAGCGCAGCTGCCGGAACTGATAGGGGCTGAACTGCGCCTGATAGTAGTCGAGCGAGGCCCTCATCGCCGCCCGCATGCGGCCGATGTTCCAGGCGTGCTGGGGGTCGTAATAGACCGCCAGGTCGATCCCCTTGTAGGTCTCGCGCGAGAGGGCGTAGCGGGCCGACTGGATCGACAGGAAAGGCAGGATCGGCGCGTCGGCCACGAAGCGCGCCGTGCGGCGCTCGTCGGCGCCCGACTTCCACACCCGCTCGGAGACCCGGCTGCCCGGCGCGATCGGCGTCTGGTCGGCGTCGGTGGTCACGGTGATGTCGGAGGCCACGAAGTCGGCGTCCTTGCGCAGGCCGTTGAACTGCCGGCTGGGAATGTCGCCCAGCTTGGCCATGCGCAGTTCGGGCGGTAGGCCGTACTTGCGGCGCTTGGCGCGGTCCTGCAGCAGGCCGTCGCGCGACATGCCCAGGATCGGCGCGATCTCCATGTTGTTGAGGAAGGTTCCGTTGGCGACCACGCGGGTGTCGTCGCCGCTGTTGCGGAAGCCCTTCTGGCTGCGTTCGGTGATGAAGCTCATCCGGCGGCTCTCGCCGGGGGCCAGCGGGGTGTCGAAGGCGAAGATCCGGTAGTTGAAGCGGTCGAAGGTCTGCTTGGGCCGGGCGCCCTCGATCGACAGGCCGCGCACCACCAGGTCGCGGTCGAAGCGGACGTGGATTTCCTTGATCGGCTGGCTGGTCTTGTTCTGGAAGACGTAGGCGCCGCGGGTCACCGCCTTGGGCTCGCGCGGGTGCAGATCGACGTCCAGCTTCATGCCGGTGATCTTGGGCTGGGGCGTGGACTCGTACTTCAGCAGCGCTTTTTCGAAGTCGGCGGTCCAGCGTTCGTCGTCCTGGCTGGTGCGATAATCGTTCCAGACGTTGGTGTTGACGAAGATGAAGCCGCCGAGGCCCGCGAACGCGGCCAAGAAGACGCCGAAGGCGATCCCGTTGGCGCCGCGCAGGCGGCGGGGCAGGCGTCGCAGGCGCGGCAGCAGCCGGGTCTCCGTCCCGCGCCGCCACAGGGCGTAGGACAGCAGCGCCAGCAGCACGCCGCAGGCGCTCCAGTAGGCGCGGAACCACCAGGCCCCGATCCAGAACCGGCCCAGGCCGTTCATGTCGGAGAACGGCACGTCCGGGACGCCGCCGTAGTTGTAGAGGTTATGCTGGAAACCGAGGTTGCTGAAGGTCAGGGTGGCGACGATGTAGATCACCATCAGGCCCCAGCCGACGAACTTGTGCGGGCTCAGCACCTGCAGGAACACCGACAGCACGGCCAGCAGGATCCAGTCGACGCTTTGCGGCAGCACGTACCACAGCAGGTACTTGCCCAGTTCCAGGCGGTCGTAGCCGTGGCTCAGCTGGCTGAAGATCGCCGCGATCACGCTGACCAGCAGGGTCGACAGCAGCACCAGCGAGATGGCCGCCAACTTCGGGGCGACGAAAGCCCAGTCGCCGACGGGGGTGGAGTCGATGATCTCGTGGGTGCGCCGCTCGCGCTCGCGCCAGACCAGCTCGCCGGCGTAGTAGATGGCGATGATCATCGGGATCAGGCTGAAAGAGCCCATCAGCGGCCGAAGCAGGATGCGGGTGACCGGGTGCACGACGCCGCCGTAGCCCGCCGCTTCGGTGGCGAACCACAGGGCGCCGGAGGCGTTCGACAGGCCGAGCGCCAGCAGCACGAAATAGGCCGGGCTCTTGAACACCTGCACCATGTCGAAGCGGGTGCGGGCGACGAACTGGGCGAGGGCGGCGGTCCGGTCGTGGCGCGGCTTGGCCAGCGGCTTGATGACCGGGACCACCTCGATCGGCGGCGGCAGGCCGGTGGAGCGCGGCGCCTTGAGCTGGCCCGAAAGCTCGGCCGACTGGAAGCGGAAGAGGCCGTAGGCGGCCGCAAGGAAGCCCGCCGCCAGCACCAGCACATAGATCCGGTTGAACAGTAGGGGGCCGGTCAGGTGCGGGATCAGGCTGTTGCGCTCGCTGGCGGTCCAGTACTTGGTGGCTAGGCTGAAGGCGCTGGCGCCGAGCGGGTCCCACAGCGCCGCGCCGTGTTCGAACTCGGGCTTGTCGAGGGCGATGTTGGCGATGATCCACACCACCATGACGCCGACCACGCCGAGATAGGTCCACATCATCGAGCGGGTGACGGTGGCCAGGGCGAAAAACATCGCCGAGGTCAGCAGCACGACCGGCAGGGCGAGGACGAAATAGGAGAAGACGTAGGCGTCCAGCAGGTTGGGGCCCAGTTTCTCCGGGTCGATCCACGGCATCAGCGAGCCGATGAAGATGGCCAGCGGCACGGTCAGGAACGAGACGGCCGCGGCCAGGAAGGCGCCGACGAAACGGCCGTAGAGATAGTCGAACTTGCCGATGCGGGTGGTGCGCAGGATCGGGCCGTAGCCGGTCTCGTCGTCACGGACGATGACGTTGGCCACGAAGGCCGTCGTCACGAACATGTAGAAGATCGACAGGATCAGGTGGGTCTGGGCGATCGCGAAGGGCGCGTTCTTGTGGATCGAGCCGCCGCCGCCGATCGAGATCTGCTCGATGGTCACCGACCCGAAGGTCAGCAGGAAGAACAGCACCGCCACCACCCAGAACACGGGGGAGCGCAGTTGGTAGCGGAACTCGAAGCCCGCGATCTTGCCGAACATGGTCCTCGCCCCCTACGCCGCGCAGCGGGTCGTGGCGAGGGTCGAGAAATAGACGTCCTCGAGCCCGCCGGGCACGGGCGTGAAGCCCGCTCCCGGATCCTGGTCGGCGAGGACGTGGATGACGGTGCGGCCGCCCAGAAGCCGGGTGGAGATGACCTGGTGGGCCTTCTTGGCGTCTTCGAGCTCGGCCTTGTCGATGATCTTCTTCCAGATCCGGCCGTCCAGCTGGCGGATCAGGTCGGTCGGGGCGCCCTCGCGGACGATGCGGCCGTCGCAGATGATGGCCATGGCCGGGCAGAGGTCGGAGACGTCCTCGACGATGTGGGTCGACAGGATCACCACCACGTTCTCGCCGATCTCGGCCAGCAGGTTGAGGAAGCGGTTGCGCTCCTCCGGATCGAGGCCGGCGGTGGGCTCGTCGACGATGATCAGGCGGGGATCGCCGATAAGCGCCTGGGCGATGCCGAAGCGCTGGCGCATGCCGCCCGAAAAGCCGGCGATGGCCTTGCCGCGCACGTTCCACAGGTTCACCTGGGCCAGCAGGCTCTCGACGGTGTCCTTGCGCTCCTTGCGGCCGGCGATGCCCTTGAGCACGGCCATGTGGTCGAGCATGTCGTAGGCGCTGACCCGCGGATAGACGCCGAAGTCCTGCGGCAGGTAGCCCAGCACCCGGCGCAAGGCTTCCGGATCCTTCAGCACGTCGATGTCGCCGAAGCGGATGTGGCCCGAGGTCGGGGCCTGCAGGGTGGCGATGGTGCGCATCAGGGTCGACTTGCCCGCCCCGTTGGGGCCGAGCAGGCCGTACATGCCTCGGGGAATGGTGAGGCTGACCTCGTCCAGGGCGCGCACGCCGTTGCCGTAGACGTGCGTCAGGTTCTCGATGATCAGCATCGTTACTCTTCGCCCCCGCTTGTTAACGCCCATAGTCCCCAGTTCGTCATGACTCGATGGCGCAACCTGGGGCAAGTGAAAGAACGTTTAGGCTGTCGGGTTCCCGACGAACGGCGTTCGTCTCGTCGTTTTCGGGTGGGGTTTCGATCGGGGGCGTTTGGGTCTAAGCAGGCGGCCATGACGACCTTCGCCTTTCCCCCGCCCGTCCAAGCCTCGGTTCCGGTGGAAGGAACCGATGCGGTCTTCCCGGTCCGCCGGATCCTGTGCGTGGGCCGCAACTACGCCGCCCACCGCGCCGAGATGGGCGGCGACGAGCGTGATCCGCCGTTCTTCTTCGCCAAGCCGGCCGACGCGATCGCGCCGCTGATGGGCGAAGTGCCCTATCCGCCGCGCACCGCCGACCTGCACCACGAGATCGAACTGGTGATCGCCCTGAAGTCGGGCGGCGCCGACATCGCCGTCGACGCGGCGCTGGACCACGTGTTCGGCTACGCCGTCGGCGTGGACCTGACCCGCCGTGACCTGCAGGGCGCCGCCAAGGCCAAGGGCCACCCCTGGGAAGCGGGCAAGGCCTTCGACCATTCGGCCCCGATCTCGGCCATCCGCCCCGTCGCCGACGCCACGCTGGACGGCTCGATCTGGCTGACGGTCAACGGCGTGCAGCGCCAGACCGGCCTGATCGCCGACATGATCTGGAACATCCCCGAGATCATTGCCGAAGCCAGCAAGCTGTGGACCCTGGCGGCCGGCGACCTGATCTTTACCGGCACGCCCGAGGGCGTCGCCCCGGACCACCGCGGCGACGCCCTCGGGCGTGCCGGTGAAGATCAGGTCGCCAGCCGCCAGGGTCCACAGCTTGCTGGCCTCGGCGATGATCT
>JASGDR010000090.1:0-17005 GCA_047607095.1 Caulobacter sp. | reverse complement strand
CGAGGAAAAGCCGCTGCTGCCGGCGCAACTGGACGTGGTCGACGACAAGGCCGCCCGCCTGACCATCACCGAGGGCCGCTATCACCAGGTGCGCCGGATGTTCGCGGCCATGGGCAACCACGTCACGGCCCTGCACCGCGAGCGGATCGGCGGCATCGCGCTGCCCGACGACCTGGAGCCCGGCAAGCACCGGATCCTGACCGCCGAGGAAGCCGAGCGGGTGTTTTCGTGAGCGACATCGAGGTCGACGCCCGGGGGCATCGCTGCCCGGTGCCGACCTTACGGCTGCGCCGGGCGCTGGAACATGCGCCGGCCGGAGCGACGGTGCGCCTGCTGGCCGACGACCCGCTGGCGCGCATAGACGTGCCCCACTTCGCTCGCCAACTGGGCGCGACGCTGGAAGGGGTCGAGGACCTGCCCTCTGGCGCGATCAGCTTTCGGGTGACGAAGGCGCCTTGAGGCCGATGGCCTTGGGGCCGTCGAGCAGGGCCTGGGGCCGCTCGTCCAGCGCGATCTCGACCTCGGTGGCGAGCGCGCCGCCGAAGAACACCGCGTTCACGCTCCACGACAGCCAGATCAGGAAGATGATCACGGCCGAGATCGAGCCGTAGGTCGCGCCCAGATGGGCCACCTTCTCGACGTAGAAGGCGCTGGCCCACGACATGAACACGCAGAACAGGGCCGCGGCCACCCCGCCGGTGATCGAGGCCCGCCAGCCGACCGGCGCGCGGGACATGGCGTAGCGGTAGATCAGGCTCATCCCGACCACGAGGCCGAAGGTCGCCCAGCTCCACTCGCTCTGGATCCACGACACGCCCTGCAGCGGCCGAAGGTCGAGCGTGCTGGAGAGCAGCCGGAAGGTCAGGAAGATGCCGGACATGGCGAACAGCAGCCCGAAGGCCGCGATCAGCACGAACAGCGCCATCAGGTTGAAGCCGAAGAAGCCGCGCTGGTCCTCCTCGTCATGGATGAACGACAGGCCGGCCAGCAGGGCCTTGAAGCCGCGATGGGCCGCGTAGACGCCGATGACCAGGATGACGAGGCTTTGCAGCGAGACGGTGTAGACCGGCGCATGGGCCAGGCGCTGCATCTCGCTCTGGAAGATCGGACGGGCGCCGGGCGGCATCATGAAGGCCAGGGCGTCGGCCTGGCGGGCGGCGGTGCTGGGGTCCAGCAGAAGGCTGTAGAGGCCGATCAGGATGGCCAGACCGGGAAACACCGCCAGCAGGGCGAAGAACGAGACGCCGCCGACATAGAGCATGACGTCGCGGCCCCACAGCCGGGACAGGGCCAGGCCGAGGACGCGGAGGATTTCCTGGATCCAGTGGATCGGGTCGAGATCGAGGTCTCGCCAGCGGATGGGGGCCTTTTGGGGCTGCATCCGCCGGAAACTGCCCTCGGCCGCCCGGTGAAGCAACCCTTGGCGGCGAGGCTCGTCGCCAAACAGTCAAAGACGCGCCGCCTCAGGGAAAGCGACGCGTCTCCGCAGGACTTGCCTGAACCGGTCGTCGCATCGAGGGACGGGTTGGCGCGGCGGCCGGTCACAGTTCGAAGGTAGGATTCGCCGCCTGAACCGCATCTGAACGTGGTTGTCAGTTTGGCGGAGGCGACAGGAGCAGTGCGCGATCCTCGTCCTTCGACAGGCTCAGGATGCGGATCATGGCCGGCCCGAACGCTGGAGAACCCTCACCCCGAGCTTGTCGAAGGGCGAGGGTTTCGCCAACGCGCTCAGAGCGCTCCTACGGCCTCCAGCTCGGCAATGGCCGCGTCGTCGAAGCCCCACTCCGACAGGGCCGAAGCGTTGTCGCCTCCGATCTTCGGCGGCGGCCCCTGGATGGCTCCCGGGGTGACCGAGAAACGCGGCGCGGGCGCGGGTTGGACGACGCCGGCGACCTCGACGAAGGTCTGGCGGGCCTTGTTGTGGGCGTGCTCCGGCGCCTCGTCCATCGAGAGGACGGGAGCAAAGCAGACGTCGGTGGCGTCCATCAGCTCGCACCACTCGTCGCGGGTCCTGGTCGCGATCACGGCGGCCAGCTTCTCGCGCAGGGCCGGCCAGTCCTCGCGGCTCATCTGGGCCTGGAAGTGCGGATCGATGATGCCGGTCTTCTCCAGCAGCAGCAGATAGAACTGCGGCTCGATGGAGCCGATCGACACCCACTTGCCGTCGGCGCAGCGATAGGTGTCGTAGAAGTGGGCCCCGCCGTCGAGCAGGTTGCTCCGCCGCCCCTCGCGCCACATGCCCATGGCCTTGAAGCCGTAGAACATCGCCATCAGCGAGGCCGCGCCGTCGCTCATGGCGCAGTCGATGACCTGGCCCCGGCCGCTCCGGCGCGCATGGATCACCCCGGCCAGCAGGCCGAAGGCCAGATAGAGCGCCCCGCCCCCGAAGTCGCCCACCAGGTTCAGCGGCGGGACGGGCTTGTCCTCCGTGCCGATGGCGTCGAGCGCGCCGGTGATGGCGATGTAGTTCATGTCGTGGCCGGCGGCCTTGGCGTAGGGGCCGGTCTGGCCCCAGCCGGTCATGCGGCCGTAGACGAGCCTGGGATTGCGGGCCAGCGCCGCCTCGGGGCCCAGGCCCAGGCGCTCCATCACCCCCGGGCGGAAGCCTTCGAACACCGCGTCGGCGGTCTCCATCAGCTTCAGGCAGGTCTCGACGGCGGCGGGCTGCTTGAGGTCCAGCGCCACCGAGCGGCGGCCGCGGGCCGTGACGTCGGCCGGCGACGAGCGGCCCGAACCCTTGCGGTCGATGCGCACGACGTCGGCGCCCAGGTCCGACAGCAGCATGCCGCAGAACGGCCCGGGACCGATCCCGGCGAACTCCAGCACCTTCAGCCCCGACAGCGGTCCCTGGCCCATGCGTTCCTCCCGTCTTCCGATCTCGTTGAAGCCACTAGGACCCGGCTGACGCTCGGTCAGGCAAGCCCGACCGCAAACCACCTGTCGACAAGGTAAAGCCTGCGACCTTGCATCCCTTTGCCGCACCCCGGCCTCTGCTATGTTGGCTCGCGAATCGAAGGCCTGCGCCAGCGGAGAACGAATTTGGCGGTGAACGCCCGGATCCTGATCGTCGCGCGTGACGACACGCGGGCCGGTCCCCTGTCCGAGGGGCTGGACCGTCTGGGCTGGCGCACCATCACCGCCCGCGGCCCCTATGCGGCGCTGGCCGCCCTGGGCGATCTGCAGATCGAGGCCGTGATCGTCGACATCGACGCGGCCGGCCCCGACAGCCAGACGCTCGCCCGCCGCCTGAAGGCCGCCGTCGCGCCGCGCCGCCTGCCGGTGATCGCCATCGGCGAGCCGGGCACGGACGCGGGCCAAGCCGCCTTCGACCTGACCCTGTCGCCCCCGCTGCATCCGTCGCAGGCGGTGCTGCGCCTGGAATCCCTGGTCCGCACGGCCATCGCTGAGGAAGAGTTCGAGCTTCGCCTGACCACCTTCGGCGACCGCGGCCGACGCCTCGACCTGCCCGAAGCTTCCAGCGCGCCCTATCGCGTGCTGGCCATCGGCGAGCCGGCGCCGCAGTTCCTGGCCCTTTCGAACGCCCTGACCCGCGGCGGGGCCGACGTGGTCGGCGCCTTCACCGCCTACACCGCCTTCGACTACCTGCACGAACGGGCCTTCGACGCGGTGGTGCTGTGGGCCGGCGAGAACCAGCAGGAAGCCCTGTCGATCGCCGCCGGCATGCGGCGCAACACCCGGCTCTTCCACATCCCGGCGCTGCTCTACATGAACGCCGAGAGCTATGTGACGATGTCCGAGGCGTTCCATCGCGGCGTCTCCGACGTGGCCTCGCCGCAGACGCCGGAGGGCGACACCGCCCGCCGGGTCATCGAGCTTGCCCGCAACTACCGCCGCGGCGAAGCCATCCGCGGCGCGCTGGAAAAGGCCCGCAGTTCGGGCCTGATGGACGCGGCCACCGGCCTCTTCACCCGCGACCTGTTCGCCGCCCACCTGGCGCGGCTGGCCGGCGCGGCGCGCGAGCGCGGACGCCCGCTGTCTATCGGCGTGCTGCGCATCGCCGACAAGGCCGACGTGGTCTGGGCGCGCCAGAACGGCTGGCTGGACCGGGCCATTCCGCAGATCGGCTCGATGGTCGGCCGCCTGGTCCGCGTCGAGGACACGGCCGCCCGCCTGGCGCCGGAAGTCTTCGCCCTGGCCCTGCCGGCCACCAACCTCGCCGCCGCCAAGGCGGCCGCCGAGCGCATCGCGGCCGTCATCGGCTGCACCGCCTTCGACGCCGGCGAGGACCGCAGTCCGTTCGTCTGCGAGTTCGACATCGGCGTGGCCCAGATCGAGCCGGGCGAAACCGCCATCCACGCGCTGGAGCGCGCCGCTTCCCAGGCCCTCCAGAAAGCCGTCTAGGAGACAAGCCATGGGTCAGCCGATCACCGTCGACGTCGTCGCCGACGTCGTCTGCCCGTGGTGCTATCTGGGCTGGCGGCGGGTGAAGAGCGCCCTGGCCGCCCGGCCGGACCTGGAGCCGATCGTCATCTGGCGGCCCTACCAGCTGGACCCGACCCTTCCCGAGGAAGGCGTCGACCGGGCCGCCTACATGGCCGGCAAGTTCAAGGACCAGACACGGCTGAAGGCCGTGCACAAGGCGCTGGTCGAGGCCGGCGCCGAGGAAGGCATCGACTTCGCCTTCGACAAGATCGCCCTGTCGCCCAACACCAGCGCCGCCCACCGGCTGATCCGCTGGGCCCGGGGCGCGGCCGTCCAGGACGAGGTCGTCGAGGCCCTGTTCGCCGCCTATTTCGAGCAGGGCCGCGACATCGGCGATCCGGTCGTGCTGGCCGACATCGCCAAGACCGCCGGCATGGACGAGGTCGCGGTGCTGGGCCTGCTGTCGGAAGGCGCGGACAAGGACGTGATCGTCCAGCAGCACGCCATGGCCGTGCAGGGCGGCGTCACCGGCGTGCCGGTGGCGATCTTCGCCGGCAAGGTGGCGGTGGTCGGGGCCGAAAGCCCGGAGAACCTGCAAAAGGCGATTGAGCAGGCGCTGGCGTAAGACCCCCTCCGGCCCTCCGGGCCACCTCCCCCAGAGGGGGAGGATCTATCGGCGCCGAACCACAAAATGTTCCCTCTGGGGGAGCTGTCGCGGAGCGACTGAGGGGGGCTCGGCCGATCAGGCGATCTGCTTCAGCCCCTCAAGCCGCATCCGGTACGCCATCACCGCCGTGTGGCCGAGCTTCTCGACCAGGCGCCAGTTGACGATGGCCCCGACCGGCGCGCCGACGACGGGCAGCAGCTGGGCCAGCTTCGCAAGATCGATGTGGTCGCGGTACTGCTGCTGGAAGGCCCGCCAGTCGAAGCCCGAGAGGTCGGTCGGATGCTCCCGAGCGTCCCAGCCGTCCATGGCCTCGAACACGCGGACGCGGTGCTCGGCGTCCGAGAAGGCCAGCTCGAAGATGTGCAGGATGTAGAGCCGTTCGGAGAGCTGCGCGCCGTCGTGGCCGAAGGCGGCGGCGATCTCGAACAGCAGCTTGATCTTGAAGCTCATCAGCAGCGGAAAGTCGGCGGCGGCCAAAACGAAGCCCCCGGCGCCCGCGACGCCGCCCTCGGCGGCGGCGGCCTTCTTCCAGCCGTCGATCGAAGCCCGCACGCGCGCCAGCCGCTCGTCGAGCGTGGCCTGCACCAGGGGCGCGCCGGTGGAGAAGTCGGAACCGGTGAGGATGGCCCGGGTCATGCCCTGCATGGCGGCGGTGATCGCCGCATGCACCTTTTCCGGGATGATCCTGTTGACCTTGAGCTGAACGGCGCGCGCGGCCTGGCCCAGCACGCCGGGCGGTCTCGTCATCTCGGCGCGCCAGGCGGCGAGGTCGGCGGTGGCGGCGGTGTGGGCCAGGAGGCTCTCCGGACATGGCGCGAGCCTTGCCTGAAGGCCCGTTAGAATCACGGCGGCGGACCGATTTGACACGCCGCCCGCCGGGATCATGCCGCATTCCGCGCGAGGCCCAGAGTCCGTTGTACCTGTCGATCGAAAACCCGGCCCCGCCGCCCGCCCATCCCGCCGTTCGGTCGGCCGTTCTGGGACGCCTGGTCGCCGGCCCCGAAGACCGTGACGCCCCGCCCGCCTTCTCCGTCGGCCTGATGAACGCCGCGACCGCGCCGGACGCCCTGCTGTCGCGCGCCGTCTCGACCCAGCTGCGCGAATTCGCCCGTCGCCAGGCGGCGCGGGAAACCGTCGCCCGCATCGCCGAGCAGGCGGCGTCCGGCCGGAACCAGGCCGCGGTCGACCCCGCCTGGATGAACGCCTTCGTCGATCACGTCGAACGGGCTCACGGCGAGCGCGCCCTGACCCTGTGGGGCATGGTGCTGGCCGGCGAGATGCTGTCGCCCGGCAGCTTCTCGGTGCACGCCATGCGACTACTGGCCGAACTGCCCGCGCGCACCATCGGTCTCTTCGCCACCGCCGCCGCCCATTCGCTGAACGACGTGGTGTTCCAGGACCCCTGCGGCTTCACCAAGCCCGAGGCCGTGGCCCTGGAGGCGGCCGGCCTGATCGCCGGCGGCGGCGACACCTTCAACCTGCCAATGGCGGCCGCCTCGCTGGCGACGGTGGCCATGGAAGGCGAGCACGGCCTGGGCGCCTCCCTGCCCTCGCCGACCTCGTTCGGCGTCTACGTGCTGACGCCGGTCGGCCTGGAATGGCGCCGACTGGTGTCGAGCGAACCGGCCCTGACTCGCGCCCGCCGCATCGCCGCCGCCCTCAGCAAGGGCCGTCCGGGCGCCCGGTTCCACGTGCTCGGCGCCGTTGCGAACGGCGCGGCGGTGTTGGAAACCATCTGACCACAGGCTTGCACACGAGCGTCCACCGAACGTCCACACGGGCGTCCACACCCGGTTCCTGCGTCCACACCTATCGCCTGCTCTATCCCCAAGCGCGCCGGTTCGCCGTCTCGCTGTCGGAGTCTCCGCCGCCTATAGCTTGCCGAACCATTCACCATGTGACCTCGCGCCGACCTTGAGCCAGCTGAAATTGCCGTTGGAACGTCCGCCCAGCTTCGAGCGGGACGACTTCGCCGTCTCGCCGGCCAACGAGGACGCCGTGCGCGCCGTCGACGCCTGGCCGGAGTGGCCGAACGGCCGGCTGGCGCTGGTCGGTCCGTCGGGCAGCGGCAAGACCCACCTGGCGCGCGCCTGGGCCGCCCAGGCCGGCGCTGTGATCATCGACGCCGCCGATCCCGGCCTGGCGCCGCTGGACCTGTCGGCCCTGCGCGGCCGGCCGATCCTGGTCGAGGACGCCGACCGCCGCGCCCTGGGCGGGGTGGTGTCGGACGAGGACCTGTTCCATCTGCTGAACATGGCCGGCGTCGACGGCGGCAGCCTGCTGCTGACGGCGCAGACCGCGCCGCTGGAATGGCGGACGGTCGTGCCCGACCTGCGCTCGCGCCTCAACGCCCTGACGGCCGCCGTCATCGACGAGCCCGACGACGTGGTGCTGGAAGCGGTTCTGCGCCGCGCCTTCGCCGACCGCCTGATCCGTCCGGCCGACGACGTCTACGCCTTCCTTCTGCGCCGCATCCCGCGCAGCGCGCCCGAGGCCGTGGCCCTGGTGGCGCTGCTGGACGAGGCCGCCTCGGAGAGCGGCCGCGGGATCACCCGCGCCTTCGCCGCCCAGGTGCTGGCTTTCGGCGAGGACGACGGGTTCGAGGACTGAACAAACACTCAGATCCACTTGAACAAACGGCGTTTGTCTTGCGGCTGTCATCAGGCTCGGTCACCATGCGGACCGTTGCCCTGGAGTAGACGATGACCGACGCCGCCGCCCTCGCGCCCGCCCTTCACAAGGTGGAGACCGCGCCCGAGGATCGCGCGCGCCTGGTGCTCGACGAAGACCTGCTGGCCGCGCCCGAACGGTTCTTCAATCGCGAACTGTCGTGGCTGGCCTTCAACCAGCGTGTGCTGGAGGAAAGCGCCAACCCGCGCCACCCGCTGCTGGAGCGCCTGCGCTTCCTGTCGATCAGCGCCAACAACCTCGACGAATTCTACATGGTCCGCGTGGCCGGCCTGAAGGGCCAGGTGCGCGAGGGCGTGCGCGTGGTCAGCCAGGACGGCCTGACGCCCGGCGAGCAGCTGACCCGCATCAACGCCTCGGCCTTCGAGCTGATGAGCGAGCAGCAGAAGATCTGGCGCGAGGTGCGCGCCGAGCTGTGGGCCGAGGGCCTGAAGCTGCTGGACGCCAAGGACATCGTCGGCGCCGACCGCGAGCGGGCCGAAGAGATCTTCAAGTCGCGCATCTTCCCGGTGCTGACGCCGCTGGCGGTGGACCCGGCCCACCCGTTCCCGTTCATCCCGAACCTGGGCTTCTGCCTGGCGCTGAAGCTGCGCCGGATCGCCGACGACAAGCACCTCTACGCCCTGGCGCCGATTCCCAACCAGGTGCAGCGCTTCTGGGAGCTTTCGGCGGGGCCGCCGAAGGGCCGCAAGCGCGAGCGCAAGATCGTGGCGCTGGAAAGCTTCATCATCCTGTTCCTCGACCACCTGTTCCCGGGCTACGAGGTCGAGGGCCGCGGCCTGTTCCGCCTGATCCGCGACAGCGACCTGGAGATCGAGGAAGAGGCCGAAGACCTGGTGCGCGAGTTCGAGGCGCGCCTGAAGAAGCGCCGCCTCGGCCGCGTGGTGCGGGTCAAGATCCAGACCACCATGCCCGCCGACCTGCGCGAGTTCATCACCGAAGGCCTGCGCGCCCAGCCGGAAGACGTGGTGCTGGTCGACGGCAAGCTGGGCCTCGCCCAGATGAGCGAGCTGATCCCGCCCGATCGCCCCGACCTGAAGTTCAAGCCCTACAACGCCCGCTTCCCCGAGCGCGTGCGCGACCACGGCGGCGACTGCTTCGCGGCGATCCGCGAGAAGGACATCCTGGTCCACCATCCGTTCGAAAGTTTCGACGTGGTGGTGCAGTTCATCCGCCAGGCCGCCCGCGACCCGAACGTGCTGGCCATCAAGCAGACCCTCTACCGCACCAGCAAGGACAGCCCGATCGTGGCGGCCCTGATCGAGGCGGCCGACAACGGCAAGAACGTCACCGCCCTGGTCGAGATCAAGGCCCGCTTCGACGAAGAGAACAATCTGAAGTGGGCGCGCGACCTGGAACGGGCCGGCGTGCACGTGGTGTTCGGCTTCGTCGACTGGAAGACCCACGCCAAGCTGTCGGTCGTGGTGCGCCGCGAGGGCGACGCCTTGCGCACCTACTGCCACTTCGGCACCGGCAACTACCACCCGCAGACGGCGCGGGTTTACACCGACCTTTCGCTGTTCACCTGCGATCCGGCCATGGGACGCGACGGCGGCAAGCTGTTCAACTTCATCACCGGCTACGCCCAGCCCGGCGCGCTGGAGAAGCTGTCGTTCTCGCCCCAGACGCTGAAGCCCGACCTCTTGGCCATGATCGCCGCCGAGGCGGCCAACGCCCGCGCCGGCCGGCCGGCCGGGATCTGGGCCAAGATGAACGCCGTGGTCGATCCCCAGATCATCGACGCGCTCTACGCCGCCAGCCAGGACGGCGTGCAGATCGATCTGGTCGTGCGCGGCATCTGCTGCCTGCGGCCGGGCGTTCCGGGCCTTTCGGAGAACATCCGGGTCAAGTCGATCGTCGGCCGCTTCCTCGAGCACGCCCGCATCGTGGCCTTCGCCAACGGCGCCGAGATGCCCAGCGCCCAGACGCGCGCCTTCATCAGCTCGGCCGACTGGATGCCGCGCAACCTCGACCGCCGGGTGGAAAGCCTGGTGCCGATCGAGAACCCGACCGTGCACCAGCAGGTGCTGAGCCAGATCATGGTCGCCAACCTCAACGACGAGGCCCAGAGCTGGCGCCTGGACCGCGAGGGCGGCTACGCCCGCGATCCGGCCTGGGACGGCAAGGGCGCCTTCTCGGCGCACGAATACTTCATGACCAATCCCAGCCTGTCGGGCCGCGGCCACCACGTGCAGGACATGCCCCGCGCCTTCGACCACGTCGGCCCCAAGCGCAAGCGCTAGACGTCGTCGCGTTTCAGGGGCGGCGAAAACCGGTCCCAGCGCCTGAATGCCGAGCAGCGCTAGTAGTCCGCGCGCTTGTAGTCCACGACCGTCCGCCCGCTCAACCCGGCGCGGGCGGCGGCGCTTTCCAGTTCGCACAGGACCGGAATGTGCAGGTCGTAGCGCCAGAACAGGCCGAACACCTCCCAGCGCTCGACATCCATGCCGAACTCGTCCTTCTCCCGGGTCATCCGAAGCCTGACCCGGCGCCCGTCCGCCTGGGCGAGATAGCCCGCCGCCCCCGTCTGCTGCCAATCCAGCCTGACATGGTCGAACGGGCCGTACCGGGTGTCGGGAAGAAACCGCCACATCTCCTGCTCGCGCATGGAGACGTGCGGACCGACCCGCTCTTCGATGAACATGGCCGCCGCGTCGCGGATCAGGGTCTCGGCCACGTCGTAGGGCATGTAGCTGGCCGCGAAGTCGACGCCGGGGCGATAGAGCCCGGCATGCTCCCACAGCGTTTCGGGATAGTCGCCGATGCTGAGCCGCCAGCTGTTGCCGCGAGCGCGGAAATGGAACGTCTCGCCCGCGATCCAGCCCTCCCCGTCGACAGGACAGGAATTGCCGATCCAGCTGATTCTCACGCGCTCCGAAGTCACGGCCCCGATCCACCCATGATGGCGCCGCCCGCGATGGTCGCGCCATGGGCGTCGCTTCTAGCGTGAATATTCTGGGGACCTGAAGTTCTTTACGGCGTTTCTCGACAAGGCCGCCGCTTCCCCTCCGCGCCGAATGCGTTAAACCAGCCTCATGCCCCTCTCGGCGCCGCGCGACGCGGCCGTGATCGATATCGGTTCGAACTCGGTGCGCCTGGTGGTGTACCGGCTGGAAGGCCGCGCCATCTGGACCATGTTCAACGAGAAGGTCCTGGCGGGCCTGGGTCGTGAACTCGGCTCCAAGGGCCGCCTGGCGCCGGACGGCGTCAACCAGACCCTGGCCGCCCTCAAGCGCTTCAAGGCGGTGCTCAAGGCCGTTCAGCCGGCCGAGACCTTCGTCGCCGCCACCGCCGCCGTGCGCGAGGCCTCGGACGGTCCGGCTTTCGTCGAACGCGTGCTGGAAGAGACCGGCCTTTCGATCCGCATCCTCTCCGGCGAGGAAGAGGCCCGCTACGCCGCCCTCGGCGTGCTGGCCGGCACGCCCGACGCCACCGGCGTGGTCGGCGACCTGGGCGGCGCCAGCCTCGAACTGGTGCGCCTGGAGACGACCGGCGCCGGCCAGGGCGTGACCCTGCCGCTGGGCCCGTTCAGCCTGGGCCTGGCCGAAGGCTTCGACGCCGACCGCGTGCGCCGCCTGGCCGCCCAGCGCCTGGCTCCGGTGGCCGAGGCCTTCAAGGCCGACTGCTTCCACGCCGTCGGCGGCGCCTGGCGCAACCTGGCTTTGCTGCACATGCGGCTGTCGGGCTATCCGCTGCAGGTCGTCCACCAGTACGAGATCGGCCGCGCCGAGGCCCTGGAGGCCGCGCGCCTGGTGTCGCACCAGTCGAAGAGCTCGCTCGAACGCATCGAGGGGATGTCCAAGAAGCGGATCGAGACCCTGCCCTACGCCGCCGTGGTGCTGGAAAGCCTGATCGAGCGCCTGGACCTCAAGCGCATCGAGATCTCGGCCTTCGGCGTGCGCGAGGGCCTGCTGTTCGAGGCCATGGCGCCGCGCGTCCGGGGCCTGGACCCGCTGATCGAGGGCTGCGCCTCGCTGACGGCGCGCCAGGGCGTGGCCGACGACCTGGGCGTGGCCCTGCAGACCTGGCTGACGCCCGGCTTCGACAAGCTGGAGCCACTGTTCGAGGGCCGCGACGCGGTGCTGACGGCGGCGGCCTGCCGGCTGGCCGACCTGGGCGCGCGGCTGCACCCGGACCATCGCGCCGACCTCGTCTTCGAACAGGTGCTTCGCGCGCCGATCGCCGGCCAGACCCACGCCGAGCGCGCCTTCCTGGCGGCGGCCGCCTTCGCGCGCCACGCCACGGCCTTCACCCCGCCGGAACTGGACGTCCTGGAACGCCTGCTCAGCCCCGCCCGCATCAAGCGCGCCCGGGCCCTGGGCGCGGCCATCCGGCTGGGCTGCGACCTGTCGGGCCGAAGCCCCGCCCTGCTGTCGCGCTCGCGCCTGACGATCGACAAGAACGACGTCCAGCTGTCGGCCGAGCCCGGCTACGCCGCCATGCTGCTCGGCGAACAGAGCGCCAAGCGCGCCACGACCCTGGCCCAGGTGCTGGGCCTGAAGCTGAAGATCGCTCCGCTCTAGGCCTCGCCCGCGACAGCGCGCCGCAGGCGAACGCCGTTCCGCGAGCATGCTTTGTTAGCCACGCCAAGCTGAAGCTCTCCGTCTCAGCACGGGGAGAAAGCCGGCATGCAGAAGCAAGTCGCCTACAAGCAGCAGGACCAAGTTCAAGCGCCTTCGACGCCGACGGAAGAGACGCCGCCGCCCGGCCGGGTGATCCGGCTGGCGAGCGCCGGCTCCCAGGCCGTCGAAAGTCCGGCGCGACGCCTCCAGCAGGACCTGGCGGCCGCCTTCGGCGCCCGCAGCGGCTGGTCGGTGAGGCGCACGGTGCTTCTGGGGGCGGCCTATCACCTGGCGGTGCTGGCGGCCCTGGGCCTGGCCGCGGGCGAGACCCTGGGCCACCTCATGGGCTGACGCGCCTCAGGCGCCGCCCAGCACCCTGACCAGGACGGCGTGCAGGGCGGCGACCTCGAACGGCTTCTCGACGAAGTCCTCCATGCCGGCGGCGCGGCAGGCGGCCATCTCGGCCTCGCTGACCGCGCCGGTGACGGCGACGACGGGCGTGGCCCGGTTCAGGCCGTCGGCCCGCAGGCGGCGCGTGGTGTCCAGGCCGTCGAGGCCCGGCATGTTGACGTCCATCAGCACCACGTCGAAGCGGGTCTCGCCGGCCAGGGCGAGCGCGCTCTCGCCGTCGGCCGCCAAGGTGACGTCCAGACCGAAGGCCTCCAGCACCTGGGCCAGGGTGCGGCGGTTGATCTCGTGGTCGTCGACCACCAGCACCGCCGGCGCGTCGGAGAAGCCGTCGGCGGCCGCGTCCAGCGGTTCGGGCTCGGGCGGCTCCTCGCCGACCGGCGCGGGCACGGTCAGCACGAACCGCGCCCCGGGTCCCTCGACGGGCACGGCCGCCAGGTCGCCGCCCATCAGTCTCGCCAGATCGCGGCTGATCGCCAGGCCGAGCCCGGTGCCGCCGAAGGTCCGGGCGGTGTCGGCGCCCAGCTGATCGTAGGCGGTGAAGAGACGCGCCATCTGGTCGGGACCGAGCCCCGGCCCGGTGTCGGTGACCAGAAGGGTCAGCAGAAGGCCGCCTTCGGCGCGAGGCGTCATTTCCAGCGCCACGCAGATGCGCCCTTCCGGCGTGAACTTGATGGCGTTAGAGAGCAGGTTGTTGAGCACCTGACGCAGGCGCACCGGGTCGCCCTTGATCCAGCGGGGCAGATGGCGGCCGCCGGTGAAGCGCAGGACCAGGCCCTTGGCGCGGGCCTCGGCGCGCCAGAAGCGCAGGGTGTCGCAGATCAGGATGCGCGGCGCGAAGTCGATCGACTCCACGGTCATGCGCCCGGCCTCGATCTTCGATAGGTCGAGCAGGTCGTTGAGCAGGGCGCGCATCATGACCCCGGCGTCGGCGATCAGGCCCGCCTTGCCCCGGGCCTGGCCGCGCGAGGTGCGGGCGATCTCGCTCGCCCCGGCCAGGATGGCGCTGAGCGGCGTGCGCAGTTCGTGGCTGACCATGGCCACGAAGGTGCTCTTGGCGGCGTCGGCGGCAACGGCCTGTTCGCGACGGATCTCGGCGGCCGCCCTCGCCTCGCGCTCGGCCATCAGGGTCTGGCGCGACCAGCCGAACACCAGGGCCGTGACCAGGGCCATCAGGCCGCATCCGGCGAGGAAGGCGCGGATGCCGGGATCCTCGTGGTCGCCGACCAGCACCGGCGCCAGGAAGAGATAGCTGAGGTGCGGCGTCACGGTGGCGGCGAAGGCCAGGCGCGAGCCCTTGGCGCCCATCAGCGCCGTCAGGATCGAGCCGGCCAGCAGCAGCGCGGCCCCGGCCGCCCCGCTGGGCAGCCCCGTACGCCACAGCGGCACGGCGGCCCAGCCGAAGGCGACGGCCAGCAGGAAATCGGCGCCCAGGCAGGCCAGTATCGCGCGCTCGGACGAACGGGCGAAGGCGCGCAGGCTGACCGCCTGCAGGATCTGGGCGGCCAGGCAGCCCAGGGCCCAGGGCAGCATGAAGGAGAACCGCGGCTGCAGGCCGACGGCCGCGCAGATCACGGCGATGACGAACAAGCGCAGAGGAATCTGCTGCCGCAGCGCCCTGGCGGGCCTGACATAGCTGCGCGCGGCCCTGACCAGCCACGGATCCGGTTCCGCGTACGCCAACTCGACCTAAATCCCCAAGCCCGCGCCGATCCCGACAGGCGCTGTCTCCGCGGCGCGTCATAGCACCCGGAGGTCACGATGGTTTTTTCAAAACATGTCGGCTGCAAGCCGGCTGTGCCGTCTTGCACACAAAGCAAGGCTTGCTTTTTCACGTCGCTCCGGCGGCGGCGCAATCCTCTTTTGGATTCGCGCCGCCCCGGACGGGATCAAGCCTGACGCGGGGCCCGGCGAACCTCGACGACCCGGACCTTGGTCCCGTCGAGCACCAGGGCCAGTTCGCCCCGCTTGATCTTCAGGGCGTCGGTCCCGAAGGCCTCGCGACGCCAGCCCTGCAGGGCCGGCGTGTCGGCCTCGTCGTCGGCCGCGATCTTTTCGAGGTCCGAAACGGTGGCGATCAGCTTGGACGCCACGCCGGCTTCCTCGGCGCGGGCCTTGAGCAGCACCTTGAGCAGCTCGACCACGGCGCCGGCCGAGGGCGGCGGCGGCGGGCCGGGCTTGTCGACCACGGGGGCGTAGCCCTCGGGATCGGCCAGGGCGGCCTTGATCGCGGCGATCAGGTCGGGACCGAACTTGCTGCCGCCGAAGCCCTTGGGCACGCCGCGCAGGGTGTTCAAGCCCTCCAGCGAGGTCGGGGCCTGGGTGGCCAGCTCGTCGATGGCCTCGTCCTTGAGGATGCGGCCGCGCGGCTGGTCGCGCTGCTGGGCGGTGCGCTCGCGCCAGGCCGAGACGGCCTTGAACACGGCCAGGTACTTGGCTTGCGTCTTGCGCGGACGCAGGCGGCGCCAGGCCTTTTCCGGATCGACGTCGTAGGCGGCCGGATCGCTGAGCGCCTTCATCTCCTCCTCGACCCAGGCCAGGCGGCCCGATTCCTGGAGGCGATCGCGCAGCACCGGGAACAGGCGCGCCAGGTGCGTGACGTCGGCCAGGGCGTAGGCCAGCTGGGCGTCGGTCAGCGGACGGCGCGCCCAGTCGGTGAACCGGCTCGACTTGTCGATCTCGATCTTCAGCATCTGACGCACCAGGGCGTCATAGGCGATCTGCTCGCCGAACCCCGCGGCCATGCCGGCCACCTGGGTGTCGAACAGAGGCGTGGGCATCGCCTTCAGATTGTTGAAGATCTCGACGTCCTGACGGGCGGCGTGGAACACCTTCAGCAGGGTCTCGTCGCGCATCAACTCGAGCAGCGGCTCGAGGTCGATACCGTCCGCCAGCGGATCGATCACCGCGTCGGAAGACGGGGAAGCGACCTGAATCAGGCAGAGCTTGGGCCAATAGGTGGTCTCGCGCATGAACTCGGTGTCCACGGCGATGAAGGGCTGCCCCTTCAAACCATTACAGAACTCCGCCAGCTCGGCGGTGGTGGTGATCGGCGTCATCGGCTGCTAATAGCCTCGCGCACCCCCGAGTCTGCAAGCGTCAAGCGTTGCGGAGCAGCCACTTTTCTGTCCCAAAGCGCCCAAGAGGGTCCGCCGAGGGCCTGGAACCACAGATGAGCGACCCGATGAGCGATCCGAAGACCGACCACGCCAACGGTCTCACCTACGCCCAGGCGGGCGTCGACATCGATGCCGGCAACGCCCTGGTGGACGCCATCAAGCCGCTGGCCAAGGCCACCCGCCGTCCCGGCGCGGAAGCCAGCCTGGGCGGCTTCGGCGCGCTGTTCGACCTGAAGGCGGCCGGTTACGAGGACGCCCTGCTGGTCACCACCACCGACGGCGTCGGCACCAAGCTGCGCATCGCCATCGACGCGGGCATGCACGCCACGGTCGGCATCGACCTGGTGGCCATGTGCGTCAACGACCTGCTGGCCCAGGGCGCCGAGCCGCTGATGTTCCTGGACTACTTCGCCACCGGCAAGCTGGACGTCGAGACCGCCAAGAGCGTCGTCGCCGGCATCGCCGAGGGCTGCAAGCTGGCCGGCGCGGCCCTGGTGGGCGGCGAGACCGCCGAGATGCCGGGCATGTACGGCGACGGCGAATACGACCTGGCCGGCTTCTCGGTCGGCGCGGTCGAGCGCGACGGCGTGCTGCCCAAGCTCGACAAGCAGCGGGCGGGCGACGTGATCATCGGTCTGGGCTCGTCGGGTCCGCACTCCAACGGCTATTCGCTGGTGCGCCGCGTGGTCGAGCGCTCGGGCCTGGCCTGGGACGCTCCGGCCCCCTTCGAGGACGGCAAGACCCTGGCCGAGGCCCTGATGGCCCCGACCCGCATCTATGTGAAGTCGCTGCTGCCCCTGCTGCAGTCGGGCCGCGTCAAGGGCGGCGCCCACATCACCGGCGGCGGCCTGATCGAGAACCCGCCGCGCTGCATCGCCGACGGCCTGGTTCCGGAGTTCGACTGGAACGCCTGGGCCCTGCCCCCGGTGTTCGAGTGGATGGCCCAGGTCGGCGGCGTCGCCGAGCATGAAATGCGCCGCACCTTCAACTGCGGCGTCGGCTTCATCATCATCGTCGCCCAGTCGGACGTCGAGCCGGTGCTGGCCGCCCTGCTGAACGCCGGCGAGGACGCCTTCGTCTGCGGCCAGCTGGCCAAGGCGTAAGCCGCCGAGTGAAATCCTCGTCCTTCGACAAGCTCAGGATGAGGATTTCAGTTCAAGCGCCCCAGTAGCCTTCAT
>JASGDR010000089.1:0-7989 GCA_047607095.1 Caulobacter sp. | reverse complement strand
GCCAAACGCGCGCCAGCGGCGACAGCCCCAAGGTCACCTGCAGCGCCGCGGCGGCCGACAACACCAACCACAACGCCGCCAGGAACAGCGCCAGATCGCGGCCGAATTCCCCGCGGGCCGTGCGCAGGGCCTTTTCGTCCGCGGCCACCTGGACCAGGACCGCGGGCCCGCCGCGATCGGGCGTCACCCGACGCTCGACCAGCAGGATGCGGTCGTCGAACGGGCCGGCGGCGATGCGGGAGCCCCAGCCGTCGGCGCGCGCCTCCAGCGGCGCTCCCAAGGCCTGGTCCCACAGAGAGACCGAGCGGACCGCGCCCGCGCGGGTCGAAAGCTGCCAGTAGAGACCGCCGGCGGCGCGGGCGAGCCGGGGATCTGGAGGGGCGACGTCGACGATGGGCGCGCCGCTCGGGCCCAGCCTCAGGCCGGCGACCAGCGCCTGGCCCGTCCGCGTAAGCTCGGCGGTCTCGCGGCGGACGATGTGCCGCTCGAACAGCCAGGTCATGGCCAGCCACGCGAAGGCCAGCGCAACCAGGATCGCCAGCATGCCGCCGACGATCAGCCGCCATCTCAGCGATCCGCCCTTCACGCAACCACGCCGGCCAGGAGATAGCCGAAACCTCGGCGCGTCTCGATCACGTCGGCGCCGACCTTGCGGCGCAGGCGCGTCACGAGGGCCTCGATGGCGTTGGCGTCGGCCGTGTCGGCCACGCCGTACAGCTGCTCGGCCAGTTCGCCGGCCGAGACCGCTCGCCCGGGATTGTGGGCCAGGCAGTCCAGCAGCCGGAACTCCAGCGGCGAGAGCCGCACCGCGGCCCCGTCGAGGGTGGCCGTCATCCGCCGCGTATCCAGCGCCAAGCGGCCCGCCTCGATCACCGACGAGGTCCGCCCCGCGGCGCGGCGCACCAGCCCACGGGCGCGCGCCAGCAATTCGCCCATCTCGAACGGCTTGGCCAGGTAGTCGTCGGCGCCGGCCTCGATGCCCTCGACCTTTTCGGTCCAGTCGCCGCGCGCCGACAGGATCAGCACGGGAAAACCGCGGCCGCCGGCCCGCCAGCGCCGCAGCACCGACAGGCCGTCGAGACGCGGCAGACCCAGGTCGAGCACGGCCAGGGCGTAGTCCTCGACATCACCCCGGAACGAGGCGTCCTCGCCGTCCCGCGCCAAGTCGACGACGAACCCCGCCCCCGCCAGCGCCGCGGCGAGATCGGGACCAACGACGGGATCATCCTCGACGACCAGAGCCCGCATCAGTCGTCCTCGAGCTTGAGCGTCGCGCCGGTCTTGGCGTCGAGCTCGAGCTCGCGCACGCGGCCATTGGGCGCCAGGATCTTCAAGTCGTACTTGAGGCGACCGCCGTCGGCTCGCTCGAGCTCGACCTCGATCACTTCGCCCGGCGCTCGCTTCGCGGCGATGGCGAGGATGCGGGTCAGCGGCAGGACCTCCTTGCGCAAAAGCGCCTGACGGGCCGCCTCATGGTCGCTCTTTTTCTTTTCATCGGCCGTCGCGCCGGTCGCCGACAGCGCGGCGACGGCGGCGAGAACCGACAACAGGAGACGGGCGGGTGAGCGGGGCGTGGTCATGATCGAATGATTCCACACCGATCCTGACACGGTCCTGACGCTCCGCAACGGCCTGCTCGCCCGCCCGGCCCTCAGGCGGCGATCCGGCCGCCGCCGCCCATCGCCCGCCAGCGCTCGCGCTTGGCCAGAGCCCGCTCCAGGGTCGCCCGCTTGATCGGCAGCCCCTTGCGCAGCTTGACCCAGGTCGTCTCGCTGATGCCCAGCACGTCGAACAGATAGCGGTCGGTGATGGCCGGCAGGCTCGCGCGCAGGTCGGCGAACTCCTCGGGCGTGACGGTGACGAGGTCGAGCATGGTCTGGGCGTCCTTTGGCGCACGCGGGTTCGACGGCCCGCTCGCGAAGAATGGGCGCGCCGAGGCTTGTCTGGAGGTCGAGAGATCTAGCCGGCGTCGACCGGCGAGAGCTCGCGCAGAAGATCGGCCTGAAGCTGGGGCGTCACGGCCAGCACCGTGCCGTTCATGACGTCGAGGTCGCCGCCGCGAGTGTCGGTGACGACCCCGCCGGCCTCTCGCACGATGACCGCCCCCGCCGCCATGTCCCAGGCGCTGACGCTCTGCTCCCAATAGGCGTCGAACCGGCCGCAGGCGACATAGGCCATGTCGACCGCGCCGGCGCCCAGGCGGCGAACGCCGGCGACCTTTTCGGTCAGCCTTTGCATCTCGGCGTGGAACTGGGCGTGGCGCGGCTTGCCCATGAACGGGATGCCGACGGCCAGGACGGCCTGCTCCAGGCCGCGACGACCGGAGACCCGGATCCTCGCATCATTGAGAAACGCGCCCTGCCCCGTCTCGGCGCGGAAGAGTTCGCCCAGCATCGGCACGTAGGTGACCCCCGCCACGATCTCGCCTTCACGCTGCAGGGCCACATTGACCGCCCAGATCGGCAGGCCCGACAGGAAGTTGGCCGTGCCGTCCAGCGGATCGCAGATCCACGTATTGGAGCGATCCGCTCCCGGGATCAGGCCGCCCTCCTCGCCCAGGAAACCGTAGTCGGGATAGGCGTCCGACAGGATCGCCTTGACGGTCTGCTCGGCGCGGACGTCGGCGATGGTGAAGGGGTCGGCCGGGCCGTTCTTGTGCTGGATCTCCAGCGTGGCGATCTCGGCGAAATCCTGCTTGAGCCGATCCCCGGCCGTGCGGGCCGCGCGGATCATCGTTTGCACCAAGGGGGAAGGTTCGCTCACGGCTCTAGTCTCTCAGCTTGGTGCGCCACAGGCAGGTGGCGAGGATCAGGGACGCGGCCGAGGCGGCGATCCAGAACAGGACGGCGGGACCGAAGTCGTAGTGGCGCACGCCGTCCACGACGCGCAGCCCCTTTTCGATGAGCAGGCCGCTGACCTGTTCCTGGACCGCGGCGCCCAGATAGCTGAACACGCCGATCAGGCCCATGGCCGCCCCCGCCACCCGCTTGGGACAGATGTCGGTGGCGAAGAGACCGCCGAGCGAGGTGACCAGCGCCGTCATGCCCAGACCGAACAGGATCATGCCGGCGATCAGCACCGGACCGGTGTTGGGTCCATAGAAGATCAGGGCCAGCCCGGCCAACTCCATCAGGCCGAACAGCAGGTTGGCCGGCGGCCGACGGGCCGCGAACAGCTTGTCGGAAACGAAGCCGAAGGCGATGGCGCCGACGATCCCTGCCAGGGTCGAGATCATCAGCAGCGATCCGGCGGCCGCCAGGCTGTAGCCGCGCGCCTCCTGCAGATAGAGCACGCCCCAGCTGTTGATGGCGTAGCGGGTCACGTAGATCAGCGCCGACGACAGCGCCAAGGCCCAGACCGCGGGGATCTTCAAGATCTGAAGCTGGGTGCGGAAGACGCCGACGGCCGCTTGCTTGGGCTTGTCGCCCTGCCAGTGGTCGCCTCGCCAGTCGGCGACGGCGGGCAGGCCCAGGGTCTGCGGACGGTCCTGGATCAGAAGATACGAGCCGACCGCCACCAGCACGCCGACCGCCGCCGGCCCCCAGAAGCCGAAACGCCAGCCCAGCAAGGCGACAAGGCCGCTCACCGCCACGAAGGTCAGCCCCTCGCCGATCGAGTGCGCCGTGCTCCAGATGCCGTAGTAGCGGCCGCGTTCGCGGTTGGAGAACCATTGGCTCATCGACACGACGCCAGCCGGGGCGCCGAAGCTCTGGAACCAGCCGTTGATCCCCCACAGCACCGCCGACAGCGCCACGGTGGTCGAGAAGCCCATGCCGAAATTGGCGATGGCCGAGATCAGCACGCTGAAGGCGAAAAAGCGCTTCATGTTGGCGTGGTCGGCCAGGAAGCCGTTGGTCAGCTTGCCGAAGGCGTAGGTGTAGAACAGGGCCGATCCGATCAGGCCCAGCTCGGTCGGCGTGAACACTCCCGCGTCGATCAGCGGCTTCTTCACCACGCCCAGAGCCAGCCGACAGGTGTAGGACAGGCCGTAGCCCAGGGTTATGGCCAGCATGATCCGGAACCGGTGACGCCTGTAGAGCGCGTCGATGGCGGCCGGATCGCTCAGCGGCGGCGCATCGGCGCCAGGCGCGAAGAACTTCAGCATCCCTTGGTCGTCTCCCCCGGACCTCATCAAGCCTGCTGGCTTGGCGATCGGCCGTTCTGGAACAGGCTATTTCATTCGCACACGGAATGGAAGATTTTTTCTACGCAATGGAGTTTTAGAACGCACGAAAAAGAAGGCCCCGGACGAGGTTCGCCCGAGGCCAGTTCGCGCACGCAGGAGGCGCTTGGCTGAGGAGGACGCGATCTCAGCGCATCGTCGGAATGACGAAACTCTGGTCGAGCACGGCGCCGCCCTTGGGCCAGCGCTGGGTGACCGTCTTGGTGCGGGTGTAGAAGCGCACGCCGTCCATGCCGTACTGGTTCAGGTCGCCGAAGCCGGAGCGCTTCCAGCCGCCGAAGCTGTGATAGGCCACCGGCACCGGGATCGGCACGTTGATCCCGACCATGCCGACCTCGACCTGGTCGGCGAACTCGCGGGCGGAGTCGCCGTTGCGGGTGAAGATCGCGACGCCGTTGCCGTACTGGTGGCGGGAGGCCAAGGCGATCCCCTCCTCGAGGCTCTGGGCGCGGACCATCTGCAGCACCGGACCGAAGATCTCGTCGCGATACGAGCGGCTGGTCGGCTCGACGTGGTCGAACAGGGTCGGACCGACGAAAAAGCCGTCCTCGTGCCCCTGCAGCGAGAAGCCTCGCCCGTCGACGACCAGCTCTGCGCCCTCGTCGACGCCCATCTGGATGTAGCTTTCGATCCGCGCCTTGTGCGCCGCGCTGACCACCGGCCCATAGTGAGCGTCCTTGTCGGTGCTGACGCCGACCCGCAGGGCTCCGATCGCATCGACCAGCTTTTCGCGAAGGGCCACGGCCGTCTTCTCGCCGACCGGCACGACCACCGGCAGGGCCATGCAGCGCTCGCCGGCCGAGCCGTAGGCGGCGCCGATGATGTCGGCCGTCGCCTGGTCGAGATCGGCGTCGGGCAGCACGATCCCGTGGTTCTTGGCGCCGCCCATGGCCTGGACGCGCTTGCCGGCCGCGCCGGCGCGCTGGAACACCGACTGGGCGATGTCGGAGCTGCCGACGAAGCTGACGGCCTTGACGTCGGGGTGATCGAGGATGGCCTCGACGCAGTCCTTGTCGCCGTGAACGACGTTGAGGATCCCCGGCGGCAAGCCCGCCTCCATCATCAGTTCGGCCAGGCGCACCGGCACCGACGGATCGCGCTCGGAGGGCTTCAGGATGAAGGCGTTGCCGCAAGCGATGGCCGGTCCCATCATCCACATCGGGATCATGGCCGGGAAGTTGAACGGGGTGATCCCCGCGACGACGCCCAGCGGCTGACGCATCGAATAGACGTCGATGCCGGGGCCGGCGCCCTGCGTATATTCGCCCTTCAGCAGGTGCGGGACGCCGCAAGCAAATTCAATGACTTCCAGGCCGCGCTGAATGTCGCCCTTGCTGTCGGCTATGACCTTGCCGTGTTCGGAGGACAGCAGCTCCGCCAGTTCGTCCATGTGGACTTCCAGCAGACGCTTGAACTCGAACATCACGCGCGCCCGACGTTGCGGATTGGTCGCCGCCCATGCGGGCTGGGCGGCCTTGGCGCCGGCGATCGCGGCGTTCAGTTCCGACGCGGAGGCCAGCGCCACCCTGGCCTGCACCTTGCCGGTATTGGGATCGAAGACGTCGCCGAAACGGCCGGACGTGCCCTCGACGGCGCGACCGCCGACGAAATGGGGGATGCTGCGCATGACGCGCTCCTTGTCATTTGTTCTCGGGGCCGGGTTCAGGCCCGACGCATGATCCAGTCGTGGGCCGGGTCGTTGCGGAAGATCCACTTGCGATGCGGACCGGCCATGACGTTGAGGTAGTAGAGGTCGTAGCCGTGCGGAGCCCCGACCGGGTGGTAGCCGCGCGGCACCATCACGACGTCCCCGTCCTGCACGCAGACGGTTTCGTCCAGGCTGCGATCGTCGGTGTAGACGCGCTGGAACGCAAAGCCCTGCGGCGGATCGAGACGATGATAGTAGGTCTCTTCCAGCGCGGTCTCCTCGCCCTCGGTCGAAGTGTCGTGCTTGTGCGGCGGATAGCTGGACCAGTGACCGCCGGGAGTGATCACCTCGACCACCAGCAGGCCGTCGGCCGGCGCCGTCTCGGGCAGGATGTTGCGGACATGGCGGACGTTGGTCCCCTTTCCCCTCACCTCGCGCGGCATGTCGCCCTCGGCGATCAGGCGCGGTCGGCCGCCCGCCCTGCCCGGCGCGGTGCAGATCGCAAGCTCCACCTCGGTGACGGCGGCGACGGCGTAGACCACCGCCGCGGGGATGTAGACGGCGCCCGGCGCCCTGTCCTCGAACACGCTGGTCCGGCCGCCGATCTCGCCGAACGACACGCCCTCGGCGCGGACCTCGGCGGATCCGCTCATCACCACGAGGCAGGTCTCGCGGGTCGGCTCGCCTCCGTCGAAGGTCTCGCCGGCCGCCAGCTTGACGACCTGGAAGCCGACATGGGTCCACCCGGCCGACTGCGGCGTGACCTCGAGCACGGAGCCGGTGGCGTCGGGCGCGTGCGGGCGAACGAGGAGCTTGCTCATCACGCCGCCCTCAAGCCCGCCGCGGCGGCTTCCTTCTTCAGGGTCGCCAGGCCGATCTCGCCATACTGGCGAGGATTGGCGATGGCCGGATCCTGCTCGGCCTCGACGATGATCCAGCCGGAATAGTCGATCTCGGCCAGGGCCTGCATGACGGCGGCGTAGTCCAGATAGCCGTCGCCCGGCACGGTGAACATGCCCGCCAGCACCCCGTCGAGGAAGCTGCCGCCGCCGCGCGAGACCACCTTGTGGAAGACCTCGCTGCGGATGTCCTTGCAGTGCACGTGGGCGACGCGGTGCGGATAGCTGCGGATCACCTGGACCGGATCCAGACCGCCCAGCGCGGCATGGCCGGTGTCGACGGTCAGGCCGACCGACGGACCGGTGTTGATCAGGAAGGCGTCCAGGTCCTCGGGCCGTTCGACCACCGTGCCCAGATGGTGGTGGTAGGCGAACCTCAGCCCCTGGGCGGCGATGTAGTCGGCCACCTTGGTCAGGCGCTCGCCGAACGCCTTCCAACCTTCGGCGCCGAGACGCGGCGTCGCCGACAGGGCTTTGGACCGGTCGCCATGGATCGCGTTGCTGGTCTCGGCGTGGACGAACACGCCGCAGCCCATCGCCTTCAGCAGGTTCAGGTGCTTCTGCAGGGCGGCGATCTCGTCGTCGGCCGAATGGACCAGAAGATTCCCGCTGTACCAGCCGCCGACGAGGTCGAGGCCGTAACGGTCCAGCAGCGGCTTGAGGACGGCCGGATCGCGCGGGAACACGCCGCCCAGCTCCACGCCCTCGAAGCCGATGGCCTGGCAGTCGGCCAGCACGTTCTCCAGGGGCGTATCGCCGCCCAGTTCGGGCATGTCGTCGTTGATCCAGGCGATGGGGCTCACGCCGAAGCGGATGGTCATGGCGTCAATCTCCCGTACGCTGTTGTTTGATCTTGTCTTCGTAGGCCGCCCGCGCGGCGTTCACGGCCGGCCGGGACGAAACCTCGGGCACCGCCACGTCCCACCACGCGCCGCCCTCGGTGGTCGGCGTCGGGTCGGTGTCGACGACCACGACATAGGTCCGGTCGCTGGCCTTGGCCCTCTGCAGGGCCGCCTCGAGCTCCGCGAGCCCCCCCACCTTCTCCGACCGCGCGCCGAGGCTGCGGGCGTGGGCCGCGAAGTCGATCTCCGGCAGGGTCTGGTGGACCGTGTCGGTCAGCAGGTTGTTGAACGCCGCCCCGCCGGTCGCCGCCTGCAGGCGGTTGATGCAGCCGTAGCCGCGGTTGTCGAGCACGACGACGGTCAGCTTCCTGCCGAGCATGACCGAGGTCGAGAGCTCCGAGTTCATCATCATGTAGG
>JASGDR010000088.1:0-2671 GCA_047607095.1 Caulobacter sp. | reverse complement strand
CGCGGCCGAGACCGCCCCGCCCGGCGCCGCGCCGCCGCCCACGGCGACGCCGCCGCCGGGACCACCGGGGCTGCCGCCGTCACGCAGCGCTTTCAGCGCATCCTCCGGACCCGGCAGGTCGGCGGCGTAGCACAGGCGGATGATCGCCATCTCGGCGGCGGCCATGGCGTCGGGCGCCCGGCGCACCTCGTCATGGGCCTTCAGCAGCATCTGCCACAGGCGGGCCATGGTTCCGGCGCTGGTCTGGGCGCCGACCGAGGTCAGGCGCGCGGCCTGCTCCTTGGGCATCGACAGGGCGTCGGGACCGAGCGCCTTGGCCACCGAGGCGGCGTGGCAGTGGTCGAGCAGGTCGAGCATCACCACCACCGGATCGGCGCCGAAGCCCCACAGCTGGCGGAAGGTGGTCAGGGCCTCGCCCGGCTTGCCGCTCATCACCTGCTCGAAGAGGGCGATGGTCTGGCTGCGGTCGGCCAGGCCCAGCATGTCGCGCACGACGGCGGCGGTGACCGTCTGGCCGCGCTCGGTCTGGACGATGGCCTGGTCGAGCAGCGACAGGCCGTCGCGGGCCGAACCCTCGGCGGCGCGGGCGATCAAAGCGAGGGCGTCGGCGTCGATCCGCGCCCCTTCCTTCTGCGAGATGCGGTCGAAGTGCTTGGCTAGCACGTCGGGCTCGATCCGGCGCAGGTCGAAACGCTGGGTGCGCGACAGGATCGTCACCGGCACCTTGCGGATCTCGGTGGTGGCGAAGATGAACTTGGCGTGCGGCGGCGGCTCTTCCAGCGTCTTCAGCAGCGCGTTGAACGCCGCCGTCGACAGCATGTGCACTTCGTCGATGATGTAGACCTTGTAGCGCGCCTCGACCGGGGCGTAGCGCACCCCGTCGAGCAGTTCGCGCATCTCGTCGACCTTGGTGCGGCTGGCGGCGTCGAGTTCCAGCACGTCCATGTGCCGGCCCTCGATGATGGCGCGGCAGTGCCGGCCTTCGGTCGAAAGGTCGACGCTGGGACCGTGGACGGTGTCGCTCTCGTAGTTCAGGGCGCGGGCCAGCAGACGGGCGGTCGTGGTCTTGCCGACCCCGCGGACGCCGGTGAGCATGAAGGCGTGGGCGATGCGGCCGGTCGAGAACGCGTTGGCCAGGGTGCGGACCATGGCCTCCTGGCCGATCAGGTCCTCGAAGGTGCGCGGGCGGTACTTGCGGGCCAGCACGGTGTAGGCCGCGCCGGGCTCTTCCGGCTTGGGCAGGGGAGCGGGCGTGGCCGCAGGCGCGGCGGCGGGCGCGTCGCCGAAGATGTCGGCGGTGTTCTCGTCGCGCTCGACGGTCTCCTCGGGGGCGAAGCCGGGTTCGTCCCAGGGCGGCGCGGAATCGGGCGTGAGGTCGTGGTCGGCCATGGGCGCAGTCTAGAGCGTCGGGCGGCGCGGCAAAAGGCTCGCGCGCGTCCGCGGACGTGGATGCTGACGGAATTTAGGGGGAAGGTGGAGACCGGCGAACGACCCGAGGGTGATCTCGTTGTGGCTGCTGCCTCTCGGCCCTGACCAGATTGGCGAGGCCATCGTCCGCCGCCGATCTCCGAGGGGGTATATCGCGACTCATTGATCGATATGCAAGCACCAAGCGCGGCGGGCGGTGACGACTCTTCGTCGCTGGGCTAGAGAATCAACCATGCCGCTTTCCGAGATCGTCAACATCTTCGCTGGAAACCCGCTGGACCGCGCCAGCGAGCGCCGAGGCGACGCCGGCTGGATCGCCGAGAAGCTGGAGGACGCCCAGTCCCTGGCCGTGGCCGTCTGGAACGGCAAGGTCCTGGTCGAGGACGCGCCGGGCGCGGACGACGAGGCCGAGCCGTCCGGCGTCCAGATCGCCTATCTGCGCGCCGACATGGCCAGGGAGCTGGCCGGCACGGACGAGCGCCTGCTGTTCATGGGCCTGTGGAAGGACATCGCCGTCTTCGCCGTCGACCTGGAAGGCGCGGCCGATCCGTCCGAGGGGGCGCTGGCGGGCCTTGGCCGGTTCGAGGAGCTGCGCGGCGCGGCCGCCACCCTGCCGGCGCCGGACGCCGGCATCCTGGCCACGGCCAAGTCGATGTTCGAATGGCGGCGCAAGCACCCGTTCTGCGCCAATTGCGGCCAGAAGAGCGACATCGCCGACGGCGGCTGGAAGCGCATCTGCCCGGCCTGCCACGCCGAGCACTTCCCGCGCACCGACCCGGTGGCGATCATGCTGGCCGTGCACGGCGGCAAGTGCCTGCTGGGCCGCCAGGCGGCTTGGCCGCAGGGGATGTTCTCGGCCCTGGCAGGGTTCGTCGAACCGGGCGAAACCATCGAGGAGGCCTGCGCCCGCGAGCTGAAGGAAGAGGCGGGCCTGATCGCCACCAAGGTGCGCTATCACTCCAGCCAGCCCTGGCCGTTCCCCTCGTCGCTGATGATGGGGATGATCGCCGAGGTCGACAGCGACCAGGCCGCGCCCGACCAGACCGAGCTCGAGGCCGTGCGCTGGTTCGACAAGGACGAGGCCAAGGCCCTGATCCGCGGCGAAATCGAGGATGCGTTCGCGCCCCCGACGCTGGCCATCGCGCACCAGCTGATCAAGACCTGGTGCGAGAGCGAGGACTGAGGGCCTTGGTCAGCGCGCGGCCCTGACCCTACCTCCCGTCATTCCCGCCCTTGTGGCGGG